>CAYTJW010000032.1:0-17936 GCA_964438135.1 uncultured Thermoanaerobaculia bacterium | reverse complement strand
CACGCCACGCCCGCCGCCACGCCGGCGGCCACCAGCAGCGCGGCCAGCGCCACCCTCCGCCACGGCCACCGCCGGACCCGGCGCCAGCGGGGCGGAGCGGTCCGCAGGCGCTCCGAGCTCGCCGCCAGCGCGGCCCGCGCCAGGGCGAGGTCGTGGGCCGACTGCAGGCGGCGCTCCGGGCTCTTCTCCAGGCACTGGCCGACCAGGGTCTCCAGCTCGAGCGGGATCGCGCCGAGCTCGGACAGCGGCCTCGTCTCCTCGCGCAGGATGGCCGCCATGACCTCGACCGACGTCGGCCGCTGGAACGGCCGCTGGCCGGAGACCATCTCGTAGAGGACGCAGCCGAGCGAGAAGACGTCGCTGGCCGGCCCGGCCGGCTTCCCCGCCACCTGCTCGGGCGACATGTAGCCGACCGTGCCGAGGACGGTCCCGGGCCGGGTGCCCGGCTCGGTCTGAACCTGGCTGACGTCGTCGACGTCGGGCTCGTGCAGCCGGGCGAGGCCGAAGTCGAGGACCTTCACCCGCCCGTCGGAGGTCAGGAACAGGTTCTCGGGCTTGAGGTCGCGGTGGACCACGCCGCGGGCGTGGGCCGCGGCCAGCGCCTCGGCCGTCTCCCGCGCCACGTCCACCGCCCGCCGCCACGGCAGCGGCCCGCGCAGGTGCTGGCGGAGGGTCTCCCCCTCGAGCAGCTCGAAGACCGCGAAGGCGGTCTCCCCCTCGGTCACGAAGTCGTGCAGGGCGAGGATGCCGGGGTGGGACAGGCGGGCCAGGGCGCGGGCCTCGCGGGCGAAGCGGTCGAGGCGGCGGGGGTCGCGCGCCACCTCCTCGGGCAGCACCTTGACCGCCACCTCGCGCTCGAGCCGGGGGTCGCGGGCGCGGTAGACCTCGCCCATGCCGCCCGCGCCGAGCGGGGCCAGGATCTCGTACCGGCCGAGGCGGTCGCCAGCTCGAAGGACCACTCTGCTCCCAGTATCGCGGCACGGGGCGCTCCGCGGCAAGGTCTGGCGGTGGTGGGGGCCTCCGTCCCCGGCCCGAGGGGCGGCGCGGTCGGGCAGCAGGTCCCGGTCACCGGCAGGCCAGCCGCCCCGGCGCGCGGACCGCCCACACGCTTCGGGGCTCGTTCCTCGCCACCCACCCCGGGGCTCGGGGCGGGTCTCAGACCAGGAACAGCGTCGAGCGCAGGGTCTCGTAGACGCCGACGGCGATCAGCACCAGGGCGGTCGCCCGCCGGGCCCACACCTCGAAGGCCTGCACTCGCGCGAGCGCCCGACCCAGCCAGGACACGCCGGCGGCGAGCAGCAGGGCAAAGGCGGCCACCGGCAGGGCGGTGCCGAGGCCGTACACGGTGGGCAGGAGCAGCGGCGAGTGGCGCTCGGCCGCCAGCGGCACCAGGCCGCCGAAGAACAGGCCGGCTGACACCGGGCACAGGGACAGGGCGAAGACGATGCCGAGCAGGCCGGCGCCCCACACCCCGGCGCGGTCGACCCTGCGCCTGAGCCCGTCGCTCACGCCGAAACCCGGCAGGCCGAGTTTGACGAGGCCCAGCAGCAGCAGGCCGACCACGATCAGCAGCGGCCCGAGAGCCCGGTGGAACCCTCCCTGCAGGAACCGCGACACGGCCACCATCGACATCAGCGACCACACCGCCGCGGCGCCGAGAGCCAGGTAGGCAAGGGCGCGCCCGGCGGTGTACAGCGCCCCGGCGAGGAGGATGGCGCGGGCCGACCCCACCTGCCGGCCGACGTACGCCACGGCGGCGATGTTGGTCGCCAGCGGGCAGGGGCTGATCGAGGTCAGCACGCCCAGCCACAGGGCCGACCCCACGGCCAGCCAGAAGGGGCCCATCAACCCTGGCTCATGAACGCCAGGGTGGCGTCGCGCACGTACGCGAGGAAGGCGTCCCGGTCGCGCACCAGCTGCCACACCCTGGTGAGGTTCTCGAACCGTGCCACCTTGCCGTCCTGGTAGGACACCAGCACCACCGCCTTGGCGGTGAGCTGGAAGTCGTCGACGAAGTGGGCGTTCTCGGGCTGGTCGGTGTTGACCGCGCGCCAGGCCAGCCGCCCGGAGGCCAGCTCGTCCGGGAAGCCCTCGGTGATGGCCTCCTCAGCGAAGGCCTCGAGCTGGCGGCAGGTCGCGCAGCGCATGGTGCCGTGGAAGTAGTAGGCGACCACCCCGTCGGTGGGACCCGCGGCGGCGGCGGCCGGCACGGCCTCGTCGGCGGCCGCGCCGAGGCCGGCCGAGGCGAGAGCGACGATCGCGGCGAGAAGGACTCGAGACATGGCGACCTCCTAGGCCAGCAGGGCCCTGATCTCGTCGAGCGACGGGACCCTGCCCTGCACCTTGAGCTGGCCGTCGACGACCAGCCCCGGGGTCATCATCAGGCCGAACTCGACGAAGCGCCTGACGTCGGTGATCTTCTCCAGCTCGTAGGCGAGCCCGAGCTGGTCGGCGGCCTGGCGGGTCAGCCGGGCCAGGGTCTCGCAGCGCGGGCAGCCGGGGCCGAGGACGACGAGCTTCCTCACGACGCACCTCCTACGCGAGCATCCCGTACACCACGCCGGCGACGGTGGCCATGACCACCACCAGGCCGACGTACACCGAGGTCTTCCGCCAGCCGATGACGCTGGCGATGACGACCATGTTCGGCAGCGACAGGGCCGGGCCCGCCAGCAGCAGGGCCAGGGCCGGGCCGGGACCCATGCCGGCGCCGACGAGCCCCTGCACGATCGGCACCTCGGTGAGCGTGGCGAAGTACATCAGGGCGCCGGCCACCGCCGCGAACAAGGTCGCCCCCACCCCGTTGCCGCCAACCGCGGCCGCCACCCAGCCGGACGGGACCAGGCCCTCGTGGTCGGGCCTGCCGAGCAGGAAGCCGGCCACCAGCACGCCCCCCAGGAGCAACGGCAGGATCTGCTTGGCGAAGCCCCAGCTGGAGGCGAACCACGCCCCGAGCTCCCCCTGGTCGCGCGCCGTCGCCAGCGCCAGGCCGAGCACGCCGGCGGAGAAGGCCAGCTCGGGGTGGTCGGGTCGCGCCAGACCGAGCGCGGCGACCGGCGCGGCCACCGCCACGGCCTTCCACGGCCTGAGACCGAACCAGCGCACGAGGGTCCCGCCGAGGGCCACGGCGGCGCCGGCGGTCAGCCACCACTTGACCCGCCACACCGCGAACCACAGCCCGCTCGGGTCCTCGGGCCGCGCCCAGTTGGCGAGCACCAGGACGGCCACCTGGGCGGCGAAGAAGGCGGCAGTCTGCCGCAGCGGCCGCAGCCCCTCGGGCTCGGGCAACGCCATGGCCGCGTCCACCCGCGCCTGCTCGGAGCGGCGGAAGATGACGGCCATCAACCACCCCACCACCAGCGCGAAGAGCACCGCGCCCACCGCCCGGGCCACGCCGAGCTCCGCCCCCAGCACGCTCGCCGTGAGGACGACGGCCAGCACGTTGACCGCCGGGCCAGAGTAGAGGAAGGCGGTGGCGGGCCCGAGGCCCGCGCCCATCCGGTGGATGCCCGCGAAGAGCGGCAGCACGGTGCATGAGCACACCGCCAGGATGGTGCCGCTGACCGAGGCCACGCCGTAGGCGAGCGGCTTGGGAGCTCGCGGCCCGAGGTACTTCATGACCGCGGCCTGGCTGACGAACGAGGCGATGGCGCCGGCGATGAAGAACGCCGGCAGGAGGCACAGCAGCACGTGCTCGCGGGCGTACCAGCGGCTCAGGGCCAGCGCCTCGGTCACCGCACCGTCGAAACGGGGCTCGCCCACCGGCAGCCAGAACAACGCCGCGAACGCTGAGAGCATCGCTGCCAGTGGCTTCCACTCGGTCTTCCAGTCGGTCACGCCCGATCTCCCGCCCGCCTGCCCGCCACATCTTGGTCAGCTCGCCAACTCTCGCGCCGCCGCCCCACCTCCTCGAGGACCGCCTCGACGCAGCCGAAGAAGTTGAGGATGCACGGCACGCGCAGGCGGTAGAAGACCTGCTGCCCCCGGCGCTCGTCGAGCACCACCCCGGCCCCCCTGAGCAGGGCCAGGTGCTTCGACACCGTCGACACGTCGGCGCCGACCATGGCGGTCAGCTCGCACACGCAGCGCTCGCCCCGCGCCAACTCGTCGACGATGAACAGGCGCGTGGGGTGGGCCAGTGCCTTCATGACCCTGGCCCGAGCCTCCAGACGGGCCCTCGTCTCACCCTCGAGCCGGCGCTCCGTCGCCATATCTTGGCATTATGACCAAATCTCCCCCGGCGTCAAGCCGGGCCGACCTTCGCGGGCACGGGATGACGCCCGGCGCCTCCGGTCAGGCACCGCGGCTCGGGGCGGGCCAGCAGGGGCGGTTGACCTCGCCCCGGCGTGCCGGTACAGTCCTCCCCGGACGGGGTGGCCGCATGCGGCCGCCCGCAGGGAGAGACGGCATGGAGCAGCAGATTCCCTTCAACCGCCGCGCCTGAGGGCGCGGGCCGGGGCCCGGTGGGTCCCGCGCGACAACCGGCCCGGGAGGGCCTGCCGCCGCCTGATCCCCGCCTCCGCGGGCGATCGGGGGCGCACGCAGCTCCCGCGAGCCCACGGAGGAACCGATGAGCGACCCTGTCGACTACCGACCCATGTGGACCGGGCTGGGCCTCGACCTGGCCAAGCACGACGCCCTGCTCGGGGCGCTCGGCCAGGCCTACGCCGACACCTTCCTGACCCAGCGTGACCGCCCCGACGGCATGCGCTACTTCGACTTCGTCATGGGCGAGGTGCACGGCCTGCGCATCAAGGAGCTGGTCGACGCCAGGGCCGCCGGCCGGATCGTCGTCGGCGCGTTCTGCGTCTTCGTCCCCGAGGAGCTGGTGCTGGCGGCGGACGGGGTCTGCGTCGGCCTCTGCGCCGGGGCCGACTTCGGCACCGAGCAGGCCGAGCGTTTCCTGCCGCGCACCACCTGCGCCCTCATCAAGTCCTTCTTCGGCTTCACCCTCGAGAAGGTCTGCCCCTACCTGGCCGCCTGCGACCTGGTGGTCGGGGAGAACACCTGCGACGGCAAGAAGAAGGCCTACGAGACCTTCCGCAGCATGGTGCCGGGCGAGCTCCTGACCCTGGACCTGCCGAACACCAAGAACGCCGAGGGGCGGGCCGTCCTCGCCCGAGCCTACCGCGACCTGACCGCCGCCCTCGTGCGGCTCAGCGGCAGTGCGATCACGACGGAGTCGCTGCGCGCCGGGATCGCGACCGCCAACGCCAAGCGCCGCGCCCTGCACCGGCTGGCGGCGCTGCGCCGGGCAGACCCGGCGCCGATCAGCGGCCTCGACGCGCTGCTCGTCAACCAGGTGTCGTTCTACGACGACCCGGCGCGCTTCACGACGAGCGTCGAGGCGCTGTGCGACGAGCTCGAGGGTCGGGCCGCGCGCGGCGAGGGCGTCGCCCCTCGGGGCACGCCCCGCATCGTCGTCTCGGGCTGCCCCATGGCGGTGCCCAACTGGAAGCTGCCCGCCATCGTCGAGCGGGCCGGCGCGGTCGTGGTCGGCGAGGAGTCCTGCATCGGCGAGCGGGGCACCCAGGGCCTGGTGGCGGACGACGGCGCTACCACCGAGGCCCTCCTCGAGGCGCTGGTCGACCGCTACCTCGCCATCGACTGCGCGGTGTTCACGCCCAACCCCACCCGCCCCGCGCACGCCCTCGAGGTCGCCCGCTCGACCCGGGCCGACGGCGTGATCCACTACGCCCTGCAGTTCTGCACCCCCTACCAGATGGAGGCGCCGCGCTTCGAGCGCGAGGTCGAGGGCGGCGGCGTGCCCGTGCTGCGACTCGACACCGACTACAGCCAGGAGGACGTCGGCCAGCTGCGGACGCGGGTCGAGGCCTTCGTCGAGCAGGTCCGGCGCTAGCGGCGGAGCGGGCGGCATGCGGGTCGTCGGCCTCGACATCGGCTCGCGCACGGTCAAGCGGGTCATCCTCGACGACCGCGAGGTGGTGGAGCACCGCGTGGTCGACAACAGCCACGACC
Organism: uncultured Thermoanaerobaculia bacterium; assembly: GCA_964438135.1. Lineage (GTDB taxonomy): Bacteria > Acidobacteriota > Thermoanaerobaculia > Thermoanaerobaculales > Sulfomarinibacteraceae > CAYTJW01. The sequence goes on along the minus strand of CAYTJW010000032.1, from coordinate 11,957 downwards.
CGCTGGCGGTGTGCGACGAGCTGCTCGCCGGCGCACGGGCCGACCGGGTGGTGGCGACCGGCTACGGCCGCCACCTGCTCGCCGCCCACCGCGAGGCCGAGACCCTGACCGAGATCCGCGCCGTCGCCCTGGGGGCGCGGCACCTCCGCCCGGCGGCGCGGACGCTGCTCGACATCGGCGGCCAGGACACCAAGGTCGTGGCCCTCGACGAGCGGGGGGCGGTGGCCAAGTTCGAGATGAACGACCGCTGCGCCGCCGGCACCGGCCGGTTCCTCGAGGTCATGGCCACCGCCCTGTGCTACCCGATGCAGGAGTTCGTCGAGGCCAGCCTGGCTGCCCGCAGCGGCCAGACCGTCAACGCCATGTGCACCGTCTTCGCCGAGTCGGAGGTGGTCTCGGCCACGGCCCGCGGGGTCGACCGGGCCGAGCTGGCGAGGGGCCTCCACGACGCCGTGGTGCGGCGCGCGGTGGCCATGCTCCGCCGCCTGCCGCTGGACGACGAGGTCGTCTTCTGCGGCGGCGGCGCGCTCAACGGCTGCCTCCACGGGCTCCTCGAGCGCGCCCTCGGGCGCACCGTGCACGTCCCGCCCGAGCCGCAGGTGGTCGCCGCCCTGGGCGCGGCGCTGTCTGCCCGTCCTCACCCCGACAACGACAAGGAGACCTGAGATGAACGACACGAGAACGCTGGACTGCCGCGGGCTCGCCTGCCCGCAACCGGTGCTCGCCACCAAGGCGGCGCTCGAGGGCGGAGCCGCCGCCCTGCTGGTCATCGTCGACAACGAGTCGTCGTGCACCAACGTCCGCCGCTTCGCCGAGAGCCAGGGGGCACGGGTGGAGGTGAGCCGCGACGGGGCGGACCACCTGCTCGCGATCACGCCCGGCCGGGGCGCGGCCGCGGCGGCGGCGACGCCGATCGCGTGCGAGGCCCCGCCCTCGCGCCGGCGGGACCTGGTGGTGCTGGTGTCGGCCGAGGGCATCGGCCGCGGCGACGACGCCCTCGGCGCCACCCTCATGGCCGCCTTCCTCGACACCCTGAGCCACTTCGCCGACTCGCTGTCCCACGTCATCTTCGTCAACGGCGGGGCGAAGCTGGCGGTGGACGGCTCGCCGGTGCTGGAGCAGCTGCACCACCTCGAGGGGATGGGGGTGCGGGTGCTGGTGTGCGGCACCTGCCTCAACCACTTCGGCCTCAAGGAGCGTCTGGCCGTGGGCAGCGTCTCCAACATGTATGCGATCATCGAGGTGCTGGCCGCGGCAGGGAGGGTCATCCGCCCGTGAGCAACGACGACCTCAAGCTGACCCGGGGCGTGCGCGGCGCCGGTTGAGCGAGCAAGCTCCCTCCAGGGGACCTGGAGGCCGTGCTCGCCGACCTGCCGCTGCAGACCCACCCCGACCTGCTGGTCGGTCGGGGCACGGAGGACGACGCCGGCGTCGTCCGCGTCCGGGACGACCTCGCCCTGATCCTGACCGTCGACTTCTTCACCCCGATCGTCGACGACCCGCGGACCTTCGGCCGCATCGCCGCGGCCAACGCCCTGTCCGACGTCTACGCCATGGGCGGCACCCCGCTCGCGGTCATGAACGTCGTCTGCTTCCCGCGCCAGACCATGTCCCTCGACGTGCTGCGCGAGGTGCTGCGCGGCGGCCTCGAGGCCATCGAGGAGGCCGGCGCCCTGCTGGTCGGCGGCCACAGCGTCGAGGACCCCGAGCTCAAGTACGGCCTCTCCGTGACCGGCACCATCCACCCCGACCGGGTGGTCACCAACGCCGGGGCGCGCCCCGGGGACCGGCTGATCCTGACCAAGCCGCTCGGCACCGGGGTGCTGGCGACGGCGGTCAAGGGCGGCCTCGCCCCGCCCGCGGCGGTCGCGGAGGCGGTGCGCTGGATGACGACCTTGAACCGCGACGCGGCCGAGGCGATGCAGGAGGTCGGCGCCCACGCCTGCACCGACGTCACCGGCTTCGGGCTGCTCGGCCACGCCCTCGAGATGGCGCGGGCCTCGGGCGTGACCCTCGAGCTCGCCGCCTGCCGGGTGCCCCTGATCCCGGGCGCGCGCGAGGCGGCGGCGATGGGCATGATCCCGGGCGGCAGCTTCGCCAACCGCGCCTTCTGCTCGCGCGCGGTCGTGGTCGAGGACGGGGTCGACCCGCTGCTGGTCGACCTGCTCGCCGACGCCCAGACCTCGGGCGGCCTGCTCGTCGCCGTCGCCGCCGACCGCGCCGGGGCGCTGCACGAGGCCCTCGCGCGCCGCGGCCTCCCCCACCCCGAGGTCGGCCGGGTGGTCGGCCCGGGCGAGGGGGAGATCCGGGTCGTCGCGGGGTGAGACGAGCGCGGCCGGGCGAATCGACGGCCGCATCCCGCTGTTGCTACCCTTGGCGAAGCTCGCATGGCCGCCGCCCCGCCGCCGCCGTCGCCCGACCGCCGCCGCGCCGCCGCGCTGCGGTTCGTCGTCCTGCTCGGCCTGGTCAGCCTGTTCGCCGACTTCACCTACGAGGGCGCCCGCAGCGTCACCGGCCCCTTCCTCGGCTCGCTCGGCGCCAGCGCCGCGGCGGTCGGCGTGGTCGCCGGCCTCGGCGAGCTGATCGGCTACGGCCTGCGCCTGGCATCCGGCTACCTGGCCGACCGCACCCGCGCCTACTGGCCCATCACCATCCTCGGCTACGCCGTCAACCTGCTGGCGGTGCCGCTGCTGGCCCTGGCCGGGTCGTGGCCGGTCGCGGCCGGCCTGGTCGTCACCGAGCGGCTGGGCAAGGCGGTGCGGGCCCCGGCCCGCGACGTCATGCTGTCGCACGCCACCAGCCAGGTCGGGCGCGGCTGGGGCTTCGGCCTGCACGAGGCGATGGACCAGGCCGGCGCCCTCGGCGGGCCGCTGCTGGTGGCGGCGATCCTGGCCGCGAACGGCTCCTACCGGGCGGTGTACCTGGCCCTGGCCGTTCCGGCCGTCCTCGCCCTGGCCGCCCTGCTCACCGGCCGCACCCTCTACCCGCAGCCCGAGGAGCTCGAGCACGTCACGCCGCCGCTCTCGCGCCGCGGCCTGCCGCGGGCGTTCTGGCTCTACCTCGCCGGCGCCGCCCTCGTCGCCGCCGGCACCGCCGACTTCCCGCTCATCGCCTTCCACCTCCAGCGCGAGGCCGTGGTGGCGCCGGAGACGGTGCCGCTGCTGTACGCCCTGGCCATGGCCGTGGACGCGGTCGCGGCGCTCGTGTTCGGCCGCCTGTTCGACCGCCACGGCCTGGTCGCGGTGGCGGCCGGCGCCCTGCTCGCCGCCCCCTTCGCGCCGCTGGTCTTCCTCGGCGGGCCGGCCGGCGCCGTGGCCGGCATGACGCTGTGGGGGGTGGGCATGGGGGCCCAGGAGTCGGTGCTGCGCGCGGCCGTGGCCGGCATGGTGCCGGCCGAGCGACGCGGCTCGGCCTACGGCCTGTTCAACGCCGCCTACGGCCTGGCCTGGTTCGCCGGCAGCGCGCTGATGGGCGTGCTCTACCAGGTGTCGCTGCCGTCCCTGGTGGCGTTCGCGGTCGCCATGCCGGTGCTGGCGCTGGCGCCGCTGCTGCGCCTCGCCGCCGCCCGGGGCGAGACGAGCTGAGGTGCCCCCGCCGCCGGCTCGGTCCCGGGCGACGACCGCGCCCTGCAGGATGCCGGTCGGGCCATCGATCCACGCACGGTGTGGTGCAGCCCCATCAGGAGGGCGAACCAGGTCAACGTCGACGGGGGGCTGCTCGAGAGGCTCGACGCGACCGAGGAGGCCCGTCGCGCCGGTCGCAGGGCGGTGCTGCGCCGGGCGACCGCCGCTCTGGGAGACTTCCGGTGGGGACTCCGACCCGGATTCATGGCACCATGGGCGCCGAGAGGGCCGCCCTCGGGAGGTACTGCCGACATGCCCGCACCCAGAACAGCCATTGCCGTCCTGCTCGTGGCTGCCACCGCCCTCGCCGCCCCCGCCCTGGCGCAAGAGGCCGGCGGGCGGCACCCGGCCGAAACGCCGCCCGACGTGCGGCCGCCGGTGGCACCGGTCGAGGTGGACGGCGCGACCCTGTTCCTGGTCCGGGGCGTGGCCTCCCTCCCGGCCCCCGAGCGCGCCGCCCTGGTCGCAGAGCGGATCCGCGCCCTCGCCCGGGACCCCGCCTTCGACCCCGCCTCCCTGTCCCTGGTCGAGGGGGAGGTCTTCACCGAGATCGTCGCCGGCGAGACACGCGTGGTCGCCTTCACGGACGCCGACGGCGCGGTCGAGGGGCTCAGACGCCAGCCGCTGGCGGCCGTGGCCGTGGAGCGCACCCGCGCCGCCATCCGGGAGTACCGCGCGGCCCGCCAGCCCGCCGCCCTGCTGGCCGGAGGGCTGCGCGCCCTCGCCGCCACGGCGGTACTGGCCCTCGCCCTGGCGGCGGTGGTGTGGGCGTGGCGGCACCTCGACCACTGGCTGACCGGGAGGTTCGAGCGCCGCATGCGCTCGCTCGGCGTCGACTCGGTGCGGGCGGGCACCACCCAGCGCATCGGCGAGCGGATGCACCGGGCGGTGCGGGCGAGCCGCACCCTGGTGATCCTGGTGGCGGTGTTCCTGTACCTGCACCTGGTCCTGGGCCTCTTCCCCTGGACGCAGCCGCTGCACGGCCGGATGGGGGACTGGTTCGTCGACCCCCTCGAGACCATGGCCAGGGCAGTCGTGGGGCAGCTCCCCAACATCGTCTTCCTCCTCGTCCTGTTCGTCGTCCTGCGCTGGGTGGTGGGCCTGGTCCGGCTCTTCTTCGAGGCCGTCGCCCGCGGCTCGGTCGAGATCGCGGGCTTCGACCCGGAGTGGGCGCAGCCCACCTTCAAGATCGTCCGCCTGGCGATCATCGCCTTCGGGGTGGTGGTCGCCTACCCGTACATCCCCGGCTCGAGCTCGGCGGCGTTCAAGGGCGTCTCGATCTTCGCCGGCGTGGTCTTCTCGCTCGGCTCGTCGTCGGTGATCTCGAACTTCATCGCCGGCTACTCGCTCACCTACCGGAAGATGTTCAAGGTCGGCGACGTGGTGCGGATCGGCGAGGTGACCGGCGAGGTGACGGAGGTCCGCGTCCAGGTCACCCACATCCGGACGCCCAAGAACGAGGAGGTGATCGTCCCCAACTCGACCATCCTCGGCTGCGAGGTGACCAACTTCAGCGCCCACGCCCGCTCGCGGGGGCTGATCCTGCACACCACCGTCGGCATCGGCTACGAGACCCCGTGGCGGCAGGTGGAGGCGATGCTGGTCCTGGCGGCGGGTCGGACCCCCGGCCTGCTGCGCGAGCCGCCGCCGTTCGTGCTGCCGAAGTCGCTCGGCGACTTCTGCGTCGTCTACGAGCTCAACGTCTACTGCGACCAGGCACAGGCCATGCCCCGCCTCTACGCCGCGCTGCACCGCTCGGTGCTCGACGTCTTCAACGAGTACGGGGTGCAGATCATGACCCCCGCCTACGAGGGCGACCCCGACACGCCCAAGGTGGTGCCCCCCGAGCAGTGGTACCTCGAGCCGGCGTCGCCCGAGGCCGCGCCCGCCGCGGCGCCCGACGCCCCCCGGCGGGACAGCGCATGAGGCTCCGGGCGGGAATAGCCGCGGTCACGAAGGTGCATGAGTCCTCGGTGGGGCTGGCGGCTGTCCGACCCGAAGGGAGAGCGCCCGAATGAGGAACACGAACCTGGCGTAACTGGTGGCGGTGCTCCTGGCTGCCGCGGTCCCGGCCGTCGCGGCTGGCGACCAGATCGACCGGACCGTGCTGCCCATCCCGGAGCCGGATTACCCGCGCAGGACCGTGCTCGACGCCCGCGACGCCACCCCGCCGCCGCGGTTCGAGGTCACGGCGCCCGCGGGGGCCCCGAACGTGATCATCGTCCTCGTCGACGACATGGGCTTCGGCGTGCCGAGCGCCTTCGGCGGCCCGGTGCGGATGCCCACCGCCGACCGCCTCGCCAGCCAGGGGCTTCGCCACAACCAGTTCCACACCACCGCGCTGTGCTCGCCGACGCGGACCGCGCTCCTGTCCGGCCGCAACCACCACACCAACAAGGTGGGGGGGATCACCGAGGCGGCCGCCGCCTTCCCGGGCAACACCGGGCAGCGGCCAGACCGCGTCGCACCGCTCGCCGAGATGCTGCGCCTGAACGGCTACAGCACCGCCTTCTTCGGCAAGAACCACGAGACCGCGGCGTGGGAGGTGAGCCCGTCCGGGCCGACCACCCGCTGGCCCACCCGCTCCGGATTCGACAAGTTCTACGGCTTCATGGGCGGCGAGACCGACCAGTGGGCGGCGAGCCTCTAGGACGGGATGACCCGGATCGAGACGCCGCACCACCCGGGCTACAACTCCATGACCGACATGACCGACCAGGCGATCGCCTGGATGAGGTTCCAGCAGGCGCTGACCCCGGACAGGCCGTTCTTCATCTACTTCGCGCCCGGCGCCACCCACGCGCCGCAGCACGTGCCGCAGGAGTGGGTCGCGGAGTACCGAGGCGCCTTCGACGGCGGCCGGGACCGGTTGCGGGAGGAGACCCTCGCCCGCCAGATCGCGCTCGGCGTGGTGCCGCCCGGCACCAGGCTCCCCCCCAAGCCCGAGGCGATCAGGGACTGGGACGCCCTGACCGCCGACGAGAAGCGGCTCTTCGCGCGCCAGATGGAGGTCTTCGCCGGCTTCGCGGAGCACTGCGACCACGAGATCGGACGGCTGTTCGACGCGGTCGCCGAGGCGGGGCAGCGCGACAACACCCTGATCTTCTACATCCTGGGCGACAACGGCAGCAGCGCCGAGGGCGGCATGGCGGGCATGTTCAACGAGCTGACCTACTTCAACGGCGTCCAGGAGACAATCGAGGACATGCTCGCCCACTACGACGAGTGGGGCGGCCCCTCGACCTACCCGCACATGGCCGCGGGCTGGGCCGTGGCCGGCAACACGCCGTTCGCGTGAACCACGCAGATCCCCTCCAACTACGGCGGCACCCGCAACGGCCTGATCGTGTCGTGGCCCGGGCGCGTGCGCGCGGGCAACGAGGTGCGGTCGCAGTGGCACCACGTCGTCGACGTCGCGCCGACGATCCTCGAGGCGGCCGGTCTGCCGGAGCCGGAGAGCGTCAACGGCGTGGCCCAGGCACCGATCGAGGGCGTGAGCATGCTCTACAGCTTCGCCGACCCGGCGGCCGAGAGCACCCGCACGACCCAGTACTTCGAGATCATCGGCAACCGCGCCATCTACCACGACGGCTGGTTCGCCGGCACCATCCACAAGGCGCCGTGGGAGCCGGCGCCCCGCCGGCCCCTGCGGGAGGACGTCTGGGAGCTGTACGACACCCGCACCGACTTCAGCCTGGCAAACGACCTGGCCGCGGCGACCCGGCCAAGCTCGAGGAGCTGCAGGAGCTGTTCATCCAGGAGGCGGTCAAGTACCGGGTCCTGCCCACCGACGACCGCAGCATCGAGCGGCTCAACCCGGCCACCGCCGGCCGGCCCGACCCGATGGGCGACCGCACCTCCCTCACCCTGTCCCAGGGCATGGCGGGGATGAGCGAGAACGTCTTCATCAACGTCAAGAACCGGTCGTTCTCGATCACCGCCGACCTGGAGATCCCGCCGGACGGGGCGAACGGGGTGGTTCTGGCCCAGGCGGGACGCTTCGGCGGCTGGAGCCTGTACCTCAAGGAGGGCAGGCCGACGTTCTGCTACAACTACCTCGGGCTCGAGCGGTACACGGTCGCAGCGGCGCAGGCGCTGCCTCCCGGCAGGGCCTCGGTGCGCATGAACTTCGACTACGACGGCGGCGGCATCGCCAAGGGCGGCACCGCGACCCTCCTGGTCGACGGCCGGCCGGTGGCCAGCGGCCGCGTCGAGCGCACCCAGCCGATCACCTTCTCCGCCGACGAGACGGCCGGCGTCGGCGTGGACGACGCCACGCCGGTGACCACCGACTACCCGGAGCGCGACGACGCCTTCACTGGCACGGTCGTCAAGGTCGTCGTCGAGGTCAAGCCGATCGGCGCCGCGGTCAAGGCCGAGGCCGACGCAGCGCAGCACGAGACCGGGGTGAAGCGGGCCCTCGCCGACGAGGGGCGGCCCGGACCGGCGCCGCGTCCGGGATCGGGGCGGCGGGCCTCGACCGGCGGCGAGGGTGACGGTAGGATGAGCGCGTCTGAAAGGAGCCACCGCATGACCACCCGAGCCCTGTCGCTGACCCTGCTCGCCACCCTCGTCCTGGCGACCGCCGCCGCGGCCGCGAGCGTCGAGCTGTACTCGGTGCAGTTCGCCGAGAAGCGGACCGTCGACCTGGGCATGAAGCGGACCGCCGCCGCCCCCGCGGCCGGCCTCACCGCCGAGGTGCGCTACGAGAACGGGCAGGCGGCGGTGACGCTGGAGTACACCGCCATGAAGCCGGCGGTGCTGTTCGCGGGCGACGTCACCTGCTACGTGGTGTGGGCCGTGACCCGCGACGGCGCGGCCGAGAACCTGGGCGAGCTGGTCGTCCGCGAGGACCGCGGCGAGGTCGAGATGCGGACCGGCCAGAAGGCGTTCGCGCTCATGGTCACGGCCGAGCCCTACTCCCTGGTCCCGCGCCCGTCCGAGATGGTGATGTGGACGTCGACGGAGAGCACCGACCGGCGGGCGCCGTCGTCCCAGTTCACCTACGCCGCCTTCGACCCGGCCCCGGCCCACGGCCTCGACAGCATCTCCACGGTCGCCTACGACAGCACCGTCCCGCCCGAGCTGCTGCAGGCGCGCAAGGCGCACGAGCTGGCCCAGCGGCTGGGGGCGGCCGAGCTGGCCGACACGTTCTTCTCGGACGCCACCGTGTCGCTCAACCAGGCCAACAACTTCGCCCAGAGCAACCCGAGGTCCAAGAACACCTTCGACTTCTCCCGGCGCTCGATCCAGGCCAGCAACGAGGCGATCCGCCAGACCACCCGGATCCTGGCCGAGCGGAAGGCGGCGGCGGAGGCCGCGGCGCGCAAGGCCGAGCTCGACCGGCTCGCCGCCGACGCCAGCCAGGCCCAGGCCGACGCCGACGCGGCCGCCAAGGAGGCCGAGCGGCAGCGGGCCCACGCGACCCAGGCGCTGGCCGAGCTCGACCGGCAGCGGGCCGAGATGACCGCCAGCCTGGCCGCGATGCGCGAGGAGCGCGCCGCGCTGACCGCCGACATGGAGCGGATCAGGCAGGAGAAGCTCGGCCTCAGCAACCGCCTCCAGGACGCCCTGGGCAAGGTCGCCAGCACCCAGTCGTCGGCCCGCGGCTACATCGTCAACCTGCCCGACATCCTGTTCGACGTCAACCAGGCCACCCTCAAGCCCGAGGCCAAGATCGCGATCGCCAAGCTCGCCGGCATCCTGCTCGTCATGCCGGACCTCAACCTGCGGGTCGAGGGGCACACCGACTCGACCGGCACCGCCGAGCACAACCAGAAGCTGTCCGAGGAGCGGGCGCGGGCGGTGGTCGCGTTCGTCACCGAGCAGGGGGTCGAGGCGAGCCGCCTGACGTCGTTCGGGTACGGCCCGACCCGTCCCCTGGCCGACAACGACAGCGCCGAGGGGCGGAAGAAGAACCGCCGGGTCGAGATCGTGGTCGGCGAGGGCACGATCCAGGAGGCGGCCGCGCCGGCCACGCCGTAGCGCGGCGCGAGCGCGGCGCCGGGGGATGTGAGAGCATCGCCGGCGACGGCGGGCGGCACCGGTGTCGCCCGGGGGAGGCGTGCCGTGCGACGGTGGACGGTGGGTGCGCTGGTGCTGGCGCTGGCCTCGAGCGGCGCCGTGGGGTGCGGCAAGGCGAAGCAGGGGCCGGAGTCGCGGCCGGTCGTCGACCGCGAGGGCTGGCCCAGGCCGGTCCAGGTCGAGGGCGGCGAGGCGCTGCTCTACCTGCCCCAGCTCGACCGCTGGCCGGGTTGCTCGGAGCTCGAGGCGCGGCTGGCGGTCAAGGTCACACCGGCCGGCGGCGGCCAGCCGGTGTTCGGGGCGGTCTGGCTGACCGCCCGCACCAGCGCCGACTTCGACCACCGCCTGGTCACGCTCACCGGCGTGCGCCTGCCGCGGGCGAGCTTCCCGACCCTCGACGAGACGGCGGCGGAGGCCTGGCGGGGCCGCCTGGAGGCGAGGCTGCCGAGTGAGCCCGTGGTGGTGGACCTCGACCTCATGCTCGCCGGCGTCGAGCAGGCCGACCCCGGCCAGGCCGGCGCCGCCGGCCCGGGCGTGGCCGTGTCCTCCGCCCCGCCGCGGATCTTCGCGAGCGCCACCCCGGCGCTGCTGGTGATCCTCGACGGCGAGCCGGTGCTGGCGCCGGTCGCGGCCACCGAGCTCGCCTTCGCGGTCAACACCAACTGGGACCTGTTCCAGCTGGCCGGGACCCGGGAGTGGTACCTGCGCTTCGGCGACGCCTGGCTGTCCGCGCCGGCCCTCGAGGGGCCGTGGGCGGCGACCGCGCGGCTGCCGGACGATTTCGGCTCGCTGCCGGACGACGAGCACTGGCACGAGGTGCGGGCCAGCCTGCCGGGTCGCGCCCTGGCCGCGGGCGAGGTGCCGGGGGTGTTCGTCGCGACCGGCCCGGCCGAGCTGATCCTCACCGACGGGCCGCCGCGGCTGGAGGCGATCCCGGGCACCGGCCTGTCCTGGGCCGCCAACTCCGACTCGGTGCTGCTGCGCGCGGACGACACCCGGCTGTGGTACTTCCTGGTCGCCGGCCGCTGGTTCTCCGCGGTCCAGCTGGCCGGGCCGTGGAGCCACGCCAGCGCCCTGCCCGCGGGCTTCGCCGCGATCCCGCCCGACCACGCCCTCGGCTTCGTGCTGGCGTCGGTGCCGGGCACCGCCCAGGCGGCCGACGCCGTGCGCCAGGCGCAGGTCCCGACCAAGGCCACGGTCAGCCGGGAGGCCACCGCCGAGGTCAGCTACGACGGCGAGCCGCGCTTCGAGCCGATCGCGGGCACGACCATGACCTACGCCGTCAACACCGGCTCGGACCTGATCCGCGTCGGCGACGCCTACTACCTCTGCCTGCAGGGCGTGTGGTTCGTCTCCTCGAGCCCGACCGGGCCGTGGCTCGTCGCCGACTCGCTGCCGTCGCTGGTCTCCACCATCCCGCCGTCGAGCCCGGTCTACCGCGTGACCTACGTCCAGGTCTACGAGGCGACCCCGACCACGGTCGTGTTCGGCTACACCCCGGGCTATCTCGGCCTCTACGTCGCCGGCGGCGTGGTGGTGTTCGGCACCGGCCACTACTACCCGCCCTACTTCTGGTACCCGCCGCACCCGCCGTTCCCGCCCGGGCCCTACCCGCCCCACCCGTGGGTGCCGGTCTACCGCCCCTACCCGTACAGCTACGGCTTCAAGGCCACCTACAACCCTCACACCGGCACGTACGGCCGCGGGGTGTGGGCGGCGGGCCCATGGGGCGGGGCGGCCGCGGGCTGGGCCTACAACCCCTCGACCGGTGCCCGGGCCTGGGGCCAGGCGGCCTACGGCCCCTACGGCGGCGCCGGCCGGGCCGCGGCCTACAACCCCTCGACCGGCACCTACGCCCGCGCGGCCGCGGTGTACGGCCCGAACGGCGGCAGTGCCGCCGCCACCGCCTTCAACCCCCGCTCCGGCCGCTACGCCTCCACCTACCAGTCGCACAACCAGTACGCCAACTGGGGCGAGACCGTGGTCGGCCGCGGCTCGGCCTGGGTCCACACCGGCCACTACAGCGACGACCGCGGCACGGTGGCCGGGGTCGAGACCTCGCGCGGCGGGGCCGGGGTCGGCGTCAAGACCGACGAACGGCAGGGCTACGTCGCCCGCACCGCCGACGGCGACATCTACGTCGGCCACGACGGCAACGTCTACCGCAAGGACGGCTCCGGCTGGTCCCGGTTCTCGGACGACGGCTGGAGCCAGGTCGACCGGGCGGCCCGCGAGGCGCAGGCGCGGACGGCGGGCGGGGAGCGCCCGGCCCTCCAGGGCGGGTTCGGTGCCCGCGAGCCCGGCACCGTG
>CAYTJW010000031.1:0-18154 GCA_964438135.1 uncultured Thermoanaerobaculia bacterium | reverse complement strand
GGCCCGGCAGCTCAAGGCTCGAGGTCGAGGTCGAGGCGGCCACCCGCCGGACCTGGGCCGTGGTCGGCTGGGAGGACGGGTTGTAGAGCCACAGCTCCGAGGTCCAGAAGGTGTCGTTGCGGCCCACGGTGTGGGCCACTACCGGCACCAACTGCTCGTACGTCGCCGGTTGCTCGCCGAGGGATCCGACCGCGATGGGAGCGCGTTCGTGGTCGATCATTAGGTCGCTCGTGGCGAGCGGCTCGCCTGCGTCCGAGACCCACATGAACTGCGCCCCATCCATCGTAGCGACGAACAGCTGGTCACGCCGCGGATGGTAGGAGAGGCTCTCGACCGTGGTGACAGGATTGTCGAACGGCCAGAAGGTGAAGGTCGTTTGGTCGGTCGGCTGGCCGACGAACCCGTCCTCGACGGGTACCAGCTCCACGCCGTGGGGGGTGCCACGCCAGAACACGCGACGCTCGAGGTCGAGCGACAGGGTGGGGACCGGCCGGTCGGCGCCCCAGTCGTGCGGATCGTAGTCGAGGGCCGGCAGCAGGGCAACCAGCTCGAGGCGCCCAACCTCGTCGCGCCGCAGCAGCGGCCACGGCGCCTCGTCGGTGTACTCCAGCGGCAGGCCGCCGTCCGGCAGCGAGTAGAGCGGGCACTCCCGCGGCTCGAAGCCGACCGAGCCCATGATCCGGCACAGGGCGATGCCGTAGGTACCGGGCTCGAGGCCGAGCAGCTCGGCCTCCCTCGCCCCGACGACGGGACCCTGCAGGGCCAGGCCCACCGCCGCCGGGTCGGCGATGGGCGAGGTGCGACGGACGACGCGGAAGGTCCCGGGCTCGAGCTCGAGGTTTGCCGGCCAGGCCTGGAACACCACCAGCCCGTCGGCCGCGGCCAGCGCCGCGCCGCGGCCCAGACCGTGCACCCCGGGGTCGGCGTTGTAGACGAAGTAGCGCAGCCGCTCCCACTCGCCGGTATCCGGCTCGAAGGCCCACAGCCCGCGCAGGGTGGGGTCGGCGAGCAGCTCGTGGCTACGGACGGCCAGCACGCGGTCGGCGATGGCGTCCCAGCCCGGCTGCTCGGCTGCGGCGGGCAGGGCCAGGGCGAGCACAGCGAACGCGATGAGAGGTGCGGCGCGCATGGCTCACTCGTCGCAGTAGGGCGGGCAGGGCAGAGGTTGTCCGGGCCCGCAACCCATGAGGGTCGGCGTCGGCAGGTTCTCCGGGTACCCGACCGCCGAGAAGGCGTCGATGACGCTCTGCTGGAACTCCTCTGCGCACGGGGGGTAGCGGTTGTGGTAGCGGTCGTACGCCGCGGCTCGCGCCAGCCAGGGCAGGTAGTCCCAGTCGTTCGTCGCGCCGTCCGCCTGCAGGGTGAGGACGCGCCACAGAATCTGCGCTGCGTCGTCGAGGCCCAGGCCCTCGACGACGATGTCGCAACCGGTGCATGGACTGATGCCGTGGTTGAGACCTGGGTTCTGGCCACCTTCGGCGAGCAGCCTGAAGACTACAGCCAGCCGGTTGCCGTTGTTGTGGGACGCGGGCGAGTCCTGGCCATCCTCACACCCTGCGTCGTTGGCATGGACCGACCAGTGCCATCCGCCGCTGGCGCACAGCCGCTCGTCGAAGGCGTTGGCCGTCCGCAGTCTGTCGTCGTCCGAGTCCCAGTCCTCGCCGGCGTCCCAGTCATGGGTCTCGAAGCCCGGCCCAGGGTTGGTGTGGACCTTGTGCTCGACGAAGTGGCCGATGACGTCCGCGAAGCCCTCGGCAATCTGGCACGGCTCGGGGGATTCGTCACACGGCATCGCCGCGAACTTCGCGGGGCTGTGCCAGTCCACGCCGTGGCCCCACTCGTGGGCGAGAATGTCGAGGGCTGCGGACTGGGAGAAGTCGCCCAGGCCGGGCATGTCGACCCCGACCGAGTCCATCGGCGCCTCCTGCTCGGTGTCGACCGGCATGAAGTACGCCCCGCCATTGGTTGACCGCGTGTCCACTACCACCCGGGCGGTGCCGTACGGCGCGCCACAGCTGCCGTCGACGCCGCACCAGTTGAGCTCCGAGCTGAATGTCTCCATGGTCCTCATGGTGTGGAACATCGCGTCACCGGCCCACTGCCGCATCTTGGTGCTCGGCTGGTGCCCCAATGGCACGGTGGCCCCCTTGTACGGCCCGTAGTACGGCACGTTGTTCCAGGTCTTCAGGCCTACCCGCATGAAGTCCCCCTCCTGCGGCTGCCCGCAGTGGAGGTGCTGCGCCATGTTGGGCACGTAGTACCAGACCTCGATCTTCGTTCCATCGAAGATGTACATCGCGGCCTCGTGGGTGCAGGGGCCCTTGCACGAGTCCTGGGGGTTGTCGTAGTAGCGGTAGTACTCGCACGACGGCTCGGGGCAGTAGTGGGCGAACAGTTCGCGCACGCCGTCCTCGTTGCAGCTGTAGCTCCCAGGGCCGCAGTCCAGGTCTTCGTTCTCGGGCTTGGCCCAGGCCGCGACATTCACCGGGTTCGACTCGCAGTCGGCGCATGTGGGGCGCTGCCAGCACTCCCTGAGGGCCACCGACGTCACGGCGACCAGCGCGCCGCTCCCGGCGTCGAGGAGCACGTTCCACGCGTGACGGCCGGCGTCGAGAGTCTGCACCCGCCAGCGGGCGCGGACGCCGCCGGCCGCGGCCGGCGCCGGGGCGAGCGTGAGCTCGGCCTCGTCGAGCAGGTTGGCCAGCGTGCCTGGCGCCCACGCGGCAGGGCTGCCGAGGGCGAAGCCCGGCCACGTCGCGAGGCCGCCCTGGGCTGCCGCGAACGCGCCCTCGGCGGTCGACAGGGTCAGCGGCGGGTTGGCGGCGAGGTCGGTCAGCTGGGCCACGTTCGCCCAGCGCAGCGCGCCGTCCGGCGCGTAGTGCAGGCTCGCGGCCGTGCCGGTCACGCGCAGCTGCCGCCCCAGCGCGGGGTGGTTGTACTGCTGTCGATAGTAGACGTGGCGCATGCCGAGGTCGTCGGACTTCTCCATGTACTTCACCCAGCTCAAGGTCCCGCCCGCGGTGGTGGCGCCGGTGCTCGAGGTCCCCACCTCGGCCACGCCCGACCCGACCAGCATCGCGCCGACCTGGGCGGTTTCCTCGAAGGAGAGCCAGACGCGCTGCACCCCGGTCTCCTGCGCCAGCGCCGGCGCGGCCATGGCCGCCGCCAGCGCGAGCGCGGTCAGCGCGCCGTGGAGGGTCTCAGCTCGGCTCTCTCTCTCTCTCCTCAGTCTCATCTCGCGGCTCCTTCCAGGACGATCCGAGGGTAGCCTGGCCGTCCTCCCTCGCCTCCGGTGACTCCGTGTCCTGCACTCGATCATGGTGTGCACCGCCCCGGCTGTCAAGGCACGGCGGCCGGGCTCCCCGCGGCGAGCGCAGAGGCGGCGCCCGGTGCCGGCGCGTGAGCGACCAGGTGGCACCGGGCAGCGGCCGGCGCACGGGCGAGCCAGCGGCCGGTCGTCGTTCCCGAGGTCGAGGTGCGGCTCGCCCCGGCCGAGATTGCCTGCGGCGCGCGCCGGCGCGACAATGGGGCGGTGAAGGAAGGGCTGCCACCGCCCATCGCCGCCGCGCTCGAGAGCTACCGGCGCCGGCTCGGCGAGCGATTCGGCGAGCGGGTTCGACGCCTGGTGCTCTTCGGGTCCATGGCCCGCGGTGAGGCGCGCTGGGACTCCGACGTCGACGTCCTGGTGGTGCTCGACCGCGTCGACTGGCGCGATGCGGCGGATGCCTCCGACCTGGCCGCCGACGAGCTGGTGGAGCGCGGCGTGCTGCTGTCGGCGACCGTGATCTCCGAGGAGCGTCTCGAGCAGCTCCGTCAGCAGGAACGGCGGCTGGCGCTCGACGTCGCCGCGGAGGGTATACCGCTGTGACCAACGAGAACCGGCGGCTGGCGGTGCGCGAGGCGCTCGTCAAGAGCGACGAGGAGGTCGCTGCGGCCCGGGCGCTGGTCGCGGTCGGCCTCTTCCGACCGGCGATGACGCGGGCCTACTACGCTGCCTTCCACGCCGCCAGGGCGCTGCTGTTCGGCGACGGCCTCGAGCCGCGGAGCCACGAGGGGGTCCAGCACCTCCTCAACCTGCACTTCATCCGCGCCGGCCGTCTGGAGACACGCTGGAACCGGGTCCTGGCGCGCCTGCAGAAGTTCCGCGAGGAGGCGGACTACGGCGGCGCGTTCGTGCTCGACCTCGCCGCCCTGGACGAGGAGCTCGCCGCCGCGTGCGGGCTCTGTGCCCGGGTGCGAGAGATACTGGCCCAGGCGGGCCTTCACGGCGGCGACGCCGGGGCGGGCTGAGGCGTCGGCCGGCCCACCGCCGAGAACGGCGAGCAGGGCCGCGGGCGGGCCCGGGGTCGCCCGGAGTACCATGCCCGGATGGCGACGGCGCGGGTCTGGTCGGGCGCGGCCCTGGCGGCGGTGGTGCTGTGGGGGGCGTCGTTCGTCGCCACCCGGGTGGCGCTCACCGCCCTCGACCCGCTGGCGCTGGTGGCGGTGCGCTTCGGCGTCGGCGGGCTGCTCCTGGCCGGCCTCGCCCGCCTCGCCGGCCAGCGCGTGCTGCCGCCGCGGGAGGGGCGGCCAACGACCCTGCTCATCGGGCTGGTGCTCGCCGCCCACCTGGTCATCCAGGCGGTCGGCCTCGAGCGCACCTCGGCCGTCAACACCGCCTGGATCGTCGGCTTCATCCCGGTCACCATCGCCCTCGGCGCCCGCCTCGTCCTCGGCCAGAAGCTCGAGGCCCTGGCCTGGCTCGGGGTCGCGGTCGCCACCGGCGGCGTGCTGCTGGTCACCGGCACGCCCGCCGCCGGCTTCGCCGACGCCCGCCTCGGCGACCTGCTGGTGCTGGTGTCGTGCCTGACCTGGACCGCCTACACCCTGCTCGCGGTGCGGCCGGTCGCTCGCTTCGGCAGCCTGACCATGACCGCGGCGCCGATGCTGGTCGCGGCCGCCGCGAGCTCGGCCGGCGCGCTCGTCTCCGGCCGCGCCCTGGCCGGCCCGCTGACCGCACCCGCCGTCGCCGCGGTCGCCTACCTGGCGGTGATGTGCAGCGGCGTCGCCTACTGGCTGTGGTTCCGGGCCCTGGCCGAGCACGGCGCCGCCCGCACCGGGGTATACATCTACCTCGAGCCGTTCGTCAACCTCGGCCTCGCCACCACCCTGCTCGGCGAGCCGGTCACCGCCGGCGCGCTCGCCGGCGGCTGCGCGGTGCTGGCCGGGGTGTACCTGGTGCAGCGCCGGCCGGGGCGAGGTCCCGGGGTATCATGACGGCCGGCCGCGGCGGTCGCGGCGCGGGAGGTTGGCGATGAAGCAGGAGACCTGGGTGTCGCTCGGTCTGCTCGTCCTCCGGGTCGGGGTCGCCGGGATGATGCTGGCCGGCCACGGCTGGGGCAAGCTGACCCGGTTCTCGAGCCTCGCCGACAGCTTCCCCAACCCGCTCGGCATCGGCAGCGAGGCGACCCTGGTGCTGGCGGTGCTGGCGGAGGCGGTGTGTTGCCTGCTGCTGGTGCTGGGCCTCGGCACCCGCTTCGCGGCGGTGCTGCCCCTCGCCACCATGCTGGTCGCGGTGTTCGTGGTCCACGCCGGCGACCCCTGGGCCAAGCGGGAGCTGGCGCTGCTGTACGCCTTCCCGTTCCTGACCCTGCTCCTGGCCGGCGGCGGCAGGTTCGCCCTCGAGCAGGTGGTCAAGATCCAGCTCAAGGGGTAGCGGGCCTCCCCCGCCGGCCGCGGCGGTCGCCGCCGATGACCGCCAGGGCATGGCCGAACCGCGGCATCGGGCTCTGGGCGGGTCTCGGTCGCCGCCAGGCCTCCTGCGCCCCGAGCCCGCGGCTCGCGCCGGTCGACAGGAGGGCACGGACGAGCAGGAGGGTCTTCGCCTCCCCCCTCGCGGCAGAGACCCACCGGGGCTTCCTGGCTCAGGGCACGGCGCTCGACCAGCCGCCGGTGGCGCCCGAGTCGAAGCCGTCCGCGAACAGCGCCTGGAAGCGGTACATGACCTCGAGGGAGCCCTGGTTGGTGGAGTCGTTGAACGACTGGTAGGCGACCGCGGTCCCGTGGGCGTTGGCGGCGATGGCGACGCCGCGCGCGATGTACACCTCGGTGGAGCCGGCGTCGGCCACCGTGCAGACCCAGGTTCGCCGGCCGAGGACGTAGTCAAAGGGGCCGCAGTTCGCCACGGAACCGGGCGGCGCGGCCTCGTACGGCTGGGCCAGCTTCAGGCTCGACGTCATGGCCACCGTAGCGTCGCGGTAGGCGATGATCGGCGCGCCGGCCGAGTCGGCGGCGATCCCCGCGGTGCGGCTCGAAAGCTCTACCCCGCCGACCTCGTCGATGACGTCGCACTGGTGGGCCAGCCCGCCGCAGTTGCCGGTCCCGGGAGGCACGTCGCGGAGGTAGACCAGCTCGCCGGTGGTCTGGTCGAGGAAGGAGCCCCGCATCGCACCGCTCGCGTCGACGACGTGCGACACCGAGGCACCGGATTCGTGCCACGCGATGGCGTGGTTGTGGGAGCCCCACCCGGACCCGTTCCACCACCGGTGGAACGCGATGTCATCGTCGCTGGGGAGGAGCCAGTGGTACGAGAGCTGAGGCCAGCGGTTGGCGCCGCTGTTGACGGTCATCCAGTTGAAGTTGCCGACGCCGCTGTCGGCGGTGAGGGTGTCGCACTGCCACTGTCCCGCGAAGGAGCCGTAGCCGCAGTTGCCCCCGGAGGTTACGGTCTGCGCGTAGCGGACCGCGCCGCCGACGCCGTAACGTCCATCCTGGTACGCGACGGCGACGATCGGCCCCCAGTCGTTGTAGACGACCGACGTGTAGCGGCCGGTGAAGAGGCCCAGCGGGGTCATGGCGGTGTCGACCAGCTCGGGCTCGAAGCCGCAGGCGCCGTCGTCGCACTGCCCCATCGCAACCTTGAGCGAGCCGCCACCGCTTCCCTGGTACGAGATCGCAAACCGTGTTGGGAAGGGGTCGCCAGGTGCCTTCCACACCACGATCGAGCTGTAGCGCCCGCCGTCGGTGTCGACCAGGTACTTGTACCAGATGCCGCCAACCAGCCGCGCGAACCACAGCCAGTCCGCGTCCACGTCGTAATAGGTCACGAACGGCGCGCCGGTGTCGGGGTCGAGCGCCACCGCCACGTCCTCGCCCACGTTCAGGATGTCCTCCACGGTGGCGTAGGTCCACGGCGTCACCGTGTCCTTCTCGGCCGCAGGCAGCGACCACGCCCCGAGCAGGAGCGCCCCTGCCGCGACCAGAGCCCAGAAACAACGTCTCTCGACCATGGTCCCCTCCTTGGCGACCTCGGTCCACGAGGCCTTCTCGAGGGAGCAACGTCGCGCAGCGGGGAAGCGCACGCGCTCCCGGCGCCCGCCCCGGGCGGTGGTAGACTCCGGCCGTGGCAAGGGGGATCCCTGTCCCTCCAGCCGAAGAGCCCCGCGGTTGGGGCGTCGAGACGACCACCGCGCTGCTGGGGCATGCCCGCGCCGGCGACGACGCCGCCCGCGAGGAGCTGGTCCGACGCCTCCTGCCCCGCCTGCGCCGCTGGGCGCACGGCCGCCTCCCCCAGCGCGCCCGCGACGTGGCCGACACCGACGACCTCGTGCAGGGCGCCCTCCTGCGAGCGTTGGCACACTTGAAGGAGTTCGAGCCGCAGCACGAGGGCGCTTTCCTCGCCTACCTGCGGCAGATCGTTCTCAACGCGGTGCGGGACGAGCTGCGGCGCGCGGGGCGGCGGCCCGGGCGGGCGGACCTCGCGGAGTCGCTGCCCGAGCCGGGCCCGTCCCTGGTCGAGCAGGCCATCGGCCGGGAGGCGGTGGAGGCCTACGAGACGGCCCTCACCACCCTGTCCGAGGAGCAGCGGCAGGCGGTGGTCATGCGGGTCGAGTTCGGGTACACGCACCAGGAGGTCGCCGACGCGCTCGGCAAGCCCTCGGCCAACGCCGCCCGCATGGTGGTGGCGAGAGCGCTGCTCCGGGTCGCGGAGGTCATGGGTGGGCGATGAGAGCGAGCCACGCCTGCTCCAGCTGGCCGAGGCGGTCAGCGACCGGGCGCCGGTGTCCTGGCCGGAGCAGCGGGCCGCGGCCGGCGACCAGGCCGCGGTGGTGGAGGGGCTGGAACGCCTGCACAAGCTGGCGGAAGCGCTCGCAGGAGCGGCGCTGCCCGACGGACCGGGCGACCAGGCGCCACTGCTGAGCCGGCCTGGCCGCCCCGACGGAGGAGCCGGCAGGCCCGCACGGTTCCCCGTCGGCACCCTCCTCGCCAACCGCTACCTCGTCCAGGGCTTCCTCGGCCGCGGCGGCATGGGAGAGGTCTACCGCGTCCTGGACACCACGCTCGGCGTGCCCGTGGCGCTCAAGCTCCTGCCCGAGGTCGCGGGCGACCCGACATCTCTCCGGCGCTTCCTCGGCGAGGTCGCGGTCGCCCGCCAGATCACCCACCCCAACGTCTGCCGCGTCCACGACGTGGGCGAGGAGTCCGGGCTCCACTTCATGACGATGGAGCTGGTCGAGGGCGAGGACCTGAGGACGCACCTCCGGCGCTCCCGCGTCCTGCCGCTCGAGCGGGTCGTCGAGATCGGCGGTCAGGTCTGCGCGGCGCTCGCCGCGGCCCACGACCGGGGGATCCTCCACCGCGACCTGAAGCCGGCCAACCTGCTGGTCGACGGGACCGGCAACGTGCGGCTGGCGGACTTCGGGCTCGCCGGGCTCGTCGGCAGCACCACGATCGGCGGCACGCCGGCGTACATGGCTCCCGAGCTGCTCGCAGCCTTCGGCGGGGGCGACGCTTCCGTCCAGAGCGACCTCTACGCGCTGGGGCTGGTGCTCTACGAGCTGGTCACGGGACGTCGTCCGTTCACCGCCACCACGACGGCCGGGCTCATCCGCCAGCACAGGGAGGTCACGCCCGCACGACCCTCGGAGATCCGGCATGGCCTCGCCCCGGCGGTCGAGCGGGTCATCCTGCGCTGTCTCGAGGCGGACCCGCGGCGCCGGCCGCGCTCGGCCCGGGCTGTCGCGGCGGCCCTCTCCGGGCAGGAGACCGAGACCGGGCGGGACGGCGCGGCCGACCTGGCCGTGCGACACTGGCCTCCGCCGGAGCTGCCGGCGCAGCCCTATCCAGTTCTCCTCCCCTACGAGCACCCCGACCTCCTCGCGGGGCGCGAGCGCGACGTCGCGCGGCTCGAACGGCTGCTCCGCACGCCGGTGCCGATCCTCGGCTTCTCGGCACCGTCCGGCACGGGCAAGAGCTCGCTCCTGATCGCGGGTCTCGTGCCCCGTCTGCGGGCCCTGGGCCGGGCGGTCGCGCTCGACCGCCACCCGGCCGAGCCCGGCCTCGCCGGGCGCCTCGCCGGTGACCTGCTCGAGGTGCCGGGCGAGAGCGGGACCCCGGTCGCCGACACGGACGCGGAGGGCTTCGTCGCTCTCCTCCTGGAGTGCGAGCGGCTGGCCGGCGGGACCCCTCCGGTTCTCGTCCTCGACCAGCTCGAGGACCTCCTCACCCGCGCCGACGCGGGCCGGGCCCGCGCCTGTCTCGGCATGCTCCTGGCGGCCACCTGCCGCCGTCGCCCGGGGCGGACCGCGCCGCCGTGCCGGTGGCTCCTCGCCTACCGCGAGGAGCTCCACGGCGACGCCCTCGCCTGGCTGGCCGACGTGACGGCGGATGCCCGGAAACAGGGGCTCCCCGGCCTCGACACCCTGCCCCACGACCTCGCGGGCGCCGAGCGTTTCCGGGGCACGCCGCTGCCACCCCTCGGGACCCCCGTGGCGGGCAGCAGCGAACCTCTCGGCGAGTCGTCCGCCGTGTTTCGGGCCGCCATCGAGGCCCCGCTCGCCCTGCGCGTGGACGGGCGGCCCCGCTACCCGTGGCGTTTCGCCGACGGTGCCGCGGCCAGGCTGGCGAGGGCCTTCGCCGAAGCGCGGCTCGCTCGACCAGACGCTCCCCTGGCCCCGGAGCTGCAGGTCGTGCTGGCCCACCTCCTGGCCGGAGCCGCCCCCGGGAGCGTCGTCGGTGTCCCGGAGGAGCCGGCCGAGCTCGTCGACAACGCGCTCCGCGACCACCTCCGCCGCGCCCTGGAGGCGGCCTTCCCGGCTGGACGCGGCGCGGCCCGGAACCGGGCCCGGGCACTCCTCGCCCTGCGCGAGCTCGCCGGCGCCGCCGCGCCACCGAGAGAGGGGCTGCCGGCGGCGATAGTCGAGCGCGCGGTGGGCGCGGACGGGCGCGAGGTCCTCGAACGCCTCGCCGCGCCCGACACCCGCATCCTCGTCCGGTCGGAGGGGCCCGACGGCCCGCGCTGGGCCTTGTCGCACGACCGGATGGCCCAGGCGATCGCGCTCCTCGTCGACGAGGACGGACACGGCGGGGGCACGCTGGTCGACTCCGAGCTCCTCTCCCTGCGCCGCCTCGTCGCCGTCAAGACGGCGCTCCACGTCAAGGGAGAGCCGTCGGCGACCGAGCTCCCGGGCCGACGGCACCGCCAGATCGCCCGCTCGGCCGAGGCGCTCCTGTGGGCTGACGACCGCCGGGCCTGGTGGGCCGCCTGCCGGACGCGGCGCAGGGCCGACCTCCGGCGGCGCGCGGTCCGGGGTGCGCTGGCCGCTCTGCTGGTCACGACGGTCGGTCTCGGCCTCGCCCGGTTCGCCCGGGCTCGGGCGACCCGGGCGGCCTTGCTGGAGGAGATCTCCACCGGCCAGCCCGAGGTCGCCATGGCGGCCCTGGACCGAGCCCGCGCCGCAGGCGAGATCCCGACGACCGAGCTGCTCGGGCGGCTCCGGCTCCGGCCGAAGCCGCTCGACGTCCTCGAGTCGGGGATGGGCGGCGTGCCTGGCAGCCGCCGCGCCGAAGCCGTCCTCGACGTCGCCGAGCTCGAGCTGCCCCTCCTCGCCGAGGCGCCGCAGGACAACGTCCGTCTGGGGTCGCTCCTGTGGGCGCTCGACTACGCCGTGGGCGACGCTCCCCGGGCTCACGGCACGCCCCTGGCGAGCCGGGCCGCGCGGCTGCGCGATCGAGCGCTCGCGCCGCTCCGCCGCGCCCATCCGCCTCCACCCGCCGACGAGCCCGGCTGGGTCCCGATCCCCGGCGGCACCTTCTGGATGGGCGCGGCGTCCCGGGGACAGGGCACGGGCCCCGAGCGTGCGGATGAGCTGCCCCGCCACCAGGTCACCGTGTCGGCGTTCCGGATGCTCGACCACGAGGTGACCTGTGCCGAGTACCGCCGCCTGGACCCAGCGCACGAAGGGCCCGACGACTTCCCGGCGACGGGTCTCACCTGGTACGAGTCGTACGTCTACTCCGCCTGGCTCGGGGGCCGCCTGCCGACCGAGGCGGAGTGGGAGTACGCGGCCCGCGGCGAGTGCGAGCATGCCTACTGCGCGGAGGGCGGCCGCGAAGCGAGCCTCGACGAGGTCGCCTGGTGGGAGGGGAACTCGTCCGCGGGGACTGGCGAGCCGGCAATCCACCCCGTCCGAGGTCGGGAGCCAAACCAGCGAGGGCTCTTTGACGTCTACGGCAACGTGTGGGAGAGGACGGCGGACTGGTTCGCCCTCTACGAGCCCGAGGCGGCGGTGGATCCGAGAGGGCCGACCGGAGGGGACGGCCGGTATCGGTCGATCCGCGGAGGGAGCGCCACCCAGCCCCCCGGCGATCTCATGCGCAGCCGTGGCAAAGGCGACGTCGACGTCAGGTACGCGAAGTTCGGTTTCCGACCGGTCCGCCCCGGGAGGGCCGGCGATCGCTGACTCACCTCCTCAGCGGGCGGCAGGGAGCACGGGGCGGAAGCCGCAGTTCGGGCCCCCGCCCTCCGGCTCGACCCAGTCCCGGTACGCCGGGCGTGCCCAGACCGCAGCGTCCCAGTAGCAGCCGCCGCGAACCACGCGCCGCCCGACGCAGAGAGGGGGGCCCCACGGGTCGACCTCGCCCCCTGGACCGTAAGCTCCGTACCAGTCCGCCACCCACTCCCACACGTTGCCCAGGAGGTCGTACACCCCCCACGGGTTCGGCTCGAGCCGCCGGATCGGGTGCGCCCGCAGCTGGCCGGAGGGGTCTCGCGCGTTCCTCCACGTCCACGCAACCTGCTCAACCGTGGCCTCCTCACCGTCCCGGCGGCAACGCTCGAAGCGACACCCGGCGCGGGCCATGTGCTCCCACTCCGCCTCGGTCGGCAGGCGGCCCCCGAGCCAGGCCGAGTAGACGTAGGCCGAGTACCACGTGACGGAGGTTGCCGGGAGGTCCCCTTCGCCCGGATGGTCCGGATGGAGGCGCCGGTACTCGGCGTTCGTGACCTCGTGGTCCAGGGTCCGAAACGCGGAGATCGTCACCTCGTGAGCTGGCATCTCGTTGTCGAAGGCGTCCTCCTCCTCCGGGCTCGAGCCCATGCGGAACGTCCCGGCCGGGATCGCGACCCAGCCGTCCCCTCCGGCGACCGGAGGCGGATGCAGCTTCCGGACCGGCGCCAGGGCACGGTCCTCGAGCGCTCTCGCCCGGGCCGCGAGAGCCGGGGTGCGACCGGGCGCGTGGTCGAGCGCCCAGAGGAGCGTGGCGAGGCGCCTCGTGTCCCCGGGCGCCTCGGAGAGGAGCGGCACCGCGAGCTCGGCCACCTCGAGAACGACCTCGCCCCGCCGCGGCTCCGGCACGGCGCCCATGCCCGACTCGAGGACGTCGAGGGGGGCCTCCCGTTGCCGGAGCCGGCCCCGCAGCTCGTCGACCGCGAGCGTCCGGTCGTCGAGACCACGGGCGAGCGCCGCGAGCGCGGCCTCGGGCTCGGCGCCCCCGACCTCCGCGAGAAGTGCCTCGCGCGAGGCCCTGCGGTTGACGTGGGCCCAGATCGCCCAGCCGGCGACGAGGACCAGGGCCGCGGCCACGCTCGCCAGGATCGCCTTCCTCCGTCGCTCGGCCCGGCGCCGAGCCAGGCAGGCCCGCCACCACTGCCGCCGTTCGTCGTCCGCCAGGAGCGTCTCGGCATGCGCAGCGATGCCTGCGACGTGCTTGCCGCTCAGCCGCGTCGCCTGCTCCTCCTCTCCGGACCGGAACAGCTCCGTGTGCAGCGCGACGAACCTGTGCCGGGCGAGCAGCCCCGGGTCGACGGCGAGACGCCCGCCGGCGGCGGCTCCCCCCACCGCCCGGACGACGACCTCGGCGAGCCGGTCGTGGGAGAGCGTGAAGACGAGGTCGTCGCCGCGCCGCTCGGCGACGACCAGGCGGCACTGTGGAGCCTGGAGCTTCTCGAGGGCCTCGCGCCCGCCGCGGCCGATCGACCGCACCAGGTCGTCGGTCGAGCGTCCGCCGCCGCGCCGGCCCTCGGCGTCGGCCAGCTCGCGCAGCGCCAGCAGTGCGCGCGCGCGACCGGTCCGGTCGGTCGCCGGGAACGCTGCGTCGAGGGCGCGGGCGAGGTGCTCCTCCAGGGCGTCGTCGATGAGGCGGCCGGGGTCGTCCGGCACCACCAGGACTGCCGGCTCGCCCGCGGCCTCGACCAGGTGAGCGAGGACGACCTGGAGCTCGGGAGTCAGCGGGGCGGCCGGCTGCTCCACCCTCGCCTGGCCGAAGGCGCGCGCCAGGCGCTCGGCGCCGTCCCCCTCGAACCGCCACGGGTAGCGGGGTCTCCCCCGTTCCTCCCGCGGGGCGAGAGGGGCGAGGATCGCGGCGAGAAACGTCCGGCTGGCGAATCCGGCGGCATCGCTGGTGTGAGCGGGGGCCGTGCCGAGCGGTGGCAGGGGCCAGGCGTGGAACCGATCGAGGCTGGCCAGGGCGTGCGGCAGATCCTCGACGCCGGGGCACCCCAGCGCCCGCGCTTCGCGGAGCGGGTCGCCCAGCCACCGCAGCAGCTCGCCGTGGAGCTCCCGCCGGTAGCCGAGCAGCCAGCGGCAGACCGGGCCAGCGACACCGGGGCGACGCTGGGCCGTCGCGGCGAGGAGCACCCCCACCGCCGCGCGGGCCTCGCGGCCGGCGCGCAGGACCTGCTCGAACTGGTCGAGGACCAGGATCGCCGGCCTGTCGCCCGAGCGGCGACGAGCCGTGAGCAGGCGGTCGACGAAGGTCGCGTGGTCGGCATCCGCGACCGCGAGGGCACCCTCCGGCCCTGCGAGGAGGTCGCCGACGAGGCGAGTGGCGAGCCCTGGCTCGGCCGGGTGCCGGTCGAGCGCCGCGGCACGCCCCGCCGCCCTCAGCGCCGGCACGAGCCCGCCCGCGAGGAGCGAGCTCTTGCCCGCCCCGGAGGCGCCATGGAGGCCGAGGATCAGGGTCGGTCGTTCGAGGCGCTCGACCACCTCCTCGAGCTCGCTGTCCCGCCCGGCGAGGAGGTCGGGGTGCGAGCACGGGAGCAGCACCGGCCAGGGGTGCTCCGGCAGCTCCGGCCTCGGCCAGGCTCGCAAGCTCAGACCGGCGGACGAGGCCGAGCTGGGCGGCCTGGACGGACGCGCCGCGGCCTCCGACGCCGTCCGTGAGCGCGACCAGTCCGCGAGCTGCTCCCGCACGAGCCTCTCGAAACGCGCCAGGCCGCCCGGCTCCGGGTCGAACGTCACCGCGAGGGGGTGGAGCTCGCCGCGCAGGTCGGCAACCGCTGAGCGCGCCTCCGGGTCCTCCTCTCGGTCCGGCCAGGCTTCGCTGGCCAAGAGGACGATCGCCGGCCGGCCGTTCTCGAGCGCCCGCCGCACCTCCCAGTCGGCCCACGGGCGCACCCCGTCGCCCCCGGTCTCGGGCGCCGCGACCGGGCCACGGGTCCAGCCCACGATGGCCAGCAGGAGGTCCGCGTCGTCCACGGCGGAGAGCGCGAGCCCGATCGTCTCGCGGCCGTCCTCTCGAGGCTCCCGCGCGACGACACCCCAACCCAGATCGCGCACGGCCCGTTCGGCCACGGCGCGCTGTGCAGACATCTCGGACGCCGTCGAGGAGAGGTAGACCTGCACCGGCTCGTGCCCAGAACGGATGGTAACTCCCTCTCCCGGACGCCGAGTCTACATCAGTCGCCCTGGGCGCAACGACAGCGGTCGCCGCCGACACCCTGGCGGCGAGCGTCGACGGCAACCGTGCGACCCACGGCGCCAGGCAGGGCGCGGGCGCGGGCGCCTGCGATCAGACGGCGGACGACCTGCACCGCCTGGCCTGAGAGCTGAGGATGCGGCGGGTCCGTCTCCGGCCCCTGCTGCCCCTGGTGCTGGCAGCGCCGGCGGAAGTGGCGTGCTGCCTGCTGCTGGTGGCGGGCCTCGGCACACGCTCAGCCGCCATCCAGCCCCTCGCCACCATGGCGGTCGCGGTGGTCGTGGTCCACGCCGGCAACCCCCGGGCCGAAAGGGAGCTCGCCCGGCTCTGCGCCGTCCCGTCGCTGACCCTGCTCCCGGCCCGAGCCGGGGCCCGCCTCAGGCCGGCTGCCGGGCGTGCCCGAGCCACTGCGCGAGCGCCGCCGGGAAGGGCTGGAGGGCGCGCTCGAGGATGCCGAGCGAGGCGGCGATGACCAGGCCGTAGTTCGAGACCGGCACGCCGGCGCGCCGGCAGCGCCCGACCCGGGCGAGCACCTCGCGCCGGTTCTGGGTGCAGGCGCCGCAGTGGACCACCAGGCGGTAGCCGGCGAGGTCGGCGACGGCCGGGAAGTCGTGCCCCTGGCAGTGGTCGACGACGAGCGGGCCGCCGGCCCGGGCCTCGAGCCAGCGCGGGATCTTGACCCGGCCGATGTCCTCGGCCGTCGGGTGGTGGGCGCAGGCCTCGGCCACCAGCACCCGGTCGCCCGGCGCGAGCGCCTCGACCGCCCGCGCCCCGTCGACGAACGCCCCGAGGTCCCCCCTGGCGCGGGCGAACAGGATCGAGAACGAGGTCAGCGGCACCTCGGCCGGGGTGGCGGCCTCGACCTGGCGGAAGGCCTGGCTGTCGGTCACCACCAGCGCCGGCCGCCGGGCCAGCGCGGCGAGGGCTTGCGCGAGCTCGTGCTCGCGGGCGACGACGGCGAAGGCGCCGCGGTCGAGCAGCTCGCGCAGCACCTGCACCTGGGGGTGGATGAGGCGGCCCCTGGGCGCCGCCGAGTCGATCGGCGTCACCAGCACCACCGCCTCGCCCGGCGCGACCAGGTCGCCGACCACGGTCTCCTCCCCGGCCCGGTCCGCGGGCGCGGCCGCCACCAGCGCCGCCCGCAGGGCCTCGACGCCGGCCCCGGTCGAGGCCACGGTCTCGACCGCCGCCAGACCGCGCCGGGCGAGGGTCGCGAGCAGGGCGGGCGGGGGCGGGCCGAGGTCGACCTTGTTCAGCGCCACCACGGTCGGCACGCCCCGCTCCTCGAGCTCCGCGAGCAGCCGCTCGTCGTCCGCCCCCCAGTCGGCGGCGGTCGCCACCAGCAGGGCGAGGTCGGCGCGGTCGAGGGCGGCCCGGGTGCGCTCGACCCGGTGGGCGCCGAGCGACCCGTCGTCGTCGACGCCGGCGGTGTCGACCCACAGCACGGGCCCCAGCGGCCGCAGCTCCATCGCCTTCTCGACCGGGTCGGTGGTGGTGCCGGGGACGGCCGAGACGATGCTCACCGCCTGCCCGGTCAGGGCGTTCAGGAGCGACGACTTGCCGGCGTTGCGCCGGCCGAAGACGCCGATGTGCAGCCGCAGCCCGCGCGGTGCGGAGCTCATGTCCCTCCTCCTTACGTTGCCGACGGCCGGGCGGGGGAGCTGACAGCTGAGAGCTGACAGCTAGTAGCACAGGTCCCTCTCGCCGCCGACGCGGACCCGCTCGAGGCGCCCGACCAGCTCCGCCCTCTGCCCCGCGGGCAGCCGCTCGAGCTCCTGCGCGAGCAGCCGCTCCCCCGCCGCCCGGGTCGCCGGGCTGGCGTAGTCGGCCAGGTACTCCTGAAGGGTGGTGAGCGCGTTGGGGGTGCAGAAGCGCTTGATGAACCCGGGCACCGCCAGCTCCATGAAGTGCTCGCCGGTGCGGCCGAGGCGGTAGCAGGAGGTGCAGAAGCTCGGCAGGTAGCCGTCCGCCGCCAGCTCGCCGACGACCTCGTCGAGCGACCGGTCGTCGCCCAGCTCGAACTGCTCCCGGTCGATGCACTGGCCGGCACTGGCGGCGGCGTAGCCGCCCAGCTCGAGGCGGGTGCCGGCGTCGACCTGCGACACGCCGAGGGCCATCGCCTGGCGGCGCAGGGACGCGTCCTCGCGCGCGGTCAGGATCAGCCCGGCGTAGGGCAGGGCCAGGCGGAGCACGGCCACCAGGCGCAGGAACGAGCGGTCGTCGACCGGCGCCGGGCACTCGAGCCGGACCCCGGAGGCGGCCTTGAGCCGCGGCACGCTGACGGTGTGCGGGCCGACCCCGTACCGCTGCTGCAGGTGGAGGGCGTGACGCACCAGGCCGAGGACCTCGAAGCGCCAGTCGTGGAGGCCGAACAGGGCGCCGATGCCGACGTCGTCGCAGCCCGCCTCCAGCGCCCGGCCGAGCGCGTCCAGGCGCCACAGGTAGTCGCCCTTGCGCGTCCCCGGCGGGTGGACGCGGGCGTAGGTGGCGTGGTGGTAGGTCTCCTGGAAGACCTGGTAGGTGCCGATGCCCGCCGCCTTGACCGTGCGGAAGCCCGCCACGTCGAAGGGCGCGGCGTTGACGTTGACGCGGCGGATCTCGCCCCGACCGACCCTGGTGCCGTACACCGCCCGCACCGTCGCGGCGATGAAGTCGGCGTCGTAGCGGGGGTGCTCGCCGAAGACCAGGATCAGCCGCTTGTGCCCCGCCGCCTCGAGCGCCTCGACCTCCTGCCGGACCCGGCCCTCCTCGAGGGTCACCCGGACCGCGTCGGCGTTCGAGCGGCGGAAGCCGCAGTAGGCGCAGTCGTTGACGCACTCGTTGCCGACGTAGAGCGGGGCGAACAGCACCACCCGGTTGCCGTAGACCGTGTCCTTGAGGTCGCGCGCGGCGGCGAAGACCTCGTCCACCAGCCCGGGCTCCTCGGCCCGGAGCAGGGCGGCGGTCTCCTCGACCGACAGCGCCTGCTTGGCCAGGCTCCGGGCCACGACCTCCCGCACCCGCCCCGGGGTGGGCGGCGGCCCCTCGAGCAGGGCCTCGAGGACCGCGTCGTCGACGAAGTCGACCGCGCCGTCGCTGAGCCTACCGCTGGTGCTGGTCGCGCTCTTCATGGCGTCCTCTCCTCTCCTCCCGCCCGGGCCCGCCGCGCCCGCCGTTTCTGGGGCTCATCCCCACGCGCCGCTGCAACCTGGCCTGCACG
>CAYTJW010000030.1:0-19314 GCA_964438135.1 uncultured Thermoanaerobaculia bacterium | reverse complement strand
GTTTACACCAACAGGTGGGGCCCTTCCACCCCCCAGAACCGCTCAGGTTAGGCAGAAGACACGCAGGAAAGGGACGGTTTCCAGTCCCTCCGAGCAGATGAACTCAGCGGTCTTCTGAGGGGCGTTGGCAGCACTGACTCCTGCGTCTGCCAGCCCATCTGAGATGGCCCGCAACCAGCCAAAGCGGGCCGTGTCAGTCGGTGCTGATCCGGTAAGGAGTCTCCCGCGGAACCCATCCACCTCGACCCTATAGGTCTCCTCAAACGTCTCTCTGGCAGCGGCACAGGTCTTCCACAAGGTCTCCAGCTTCGATCGCCTGGCCTGGGAGATGAGACCGAGTTCTTGGTAGACCTCGCTCGGCCACGTGAGGCCCACTGAGGTTTCGATCGTAGAGCACCACCCATCCAGGCGGCCTGCGATGGCTTCGTGGCGTGTGGAGACCGTGTCCTGCGGGATCGTTCCTGAGGCCCAGGCCGAAGCGCACCTCCGGAGTTGGGCTGTCTGGATCTCCTTTGCCGATCGGAAGGTGAGATCTGCGGCCAGGCGTGCGCTGAGTTCATCGAGGCCCCGCCATGGTTCCTGCCCCATTGGGATGGCCTCTTCGAGGTGATAGCTGGACCTCGGACATCCTACGGCCTGCAGAATCGTTGCCCGCAGCAGGCGGTCAAACGCCCCGAGCCAGAACTCGGCGGTGCGCTGGTCGCGTGCCGTCCGGCTCCGGCGGGGATCTTGCGCTTTCATTACTTCGCTGAGGAAGGGCTGGTCAAGGTAGAGGATAGCTCGTCTGATTGGTGGCAGCGAGACGAGGGCGCGGTGGCCGCAGGCTCGGCATTCCCGGAGGTACTCGTCGGAATCCCCCGGCAGTCGAGGCCAAACGCCGAAGGTCCGAGCCCGACCGCAAGCGGGGCAATCCCTAAGTGGGGGGCCAATGGGGGTCATGTCGCGTACTAAACCAACCCCAACGCCTTGAACGCCGCTGTCCTCGGGTCGCCGTAGAAGACCGGGTCGACCTTCTCGGCGATGTCGGCCGAGACCTCGAGGAAGTCGCGCTTGTTCTCGATCGGGATCAGGGCCTTCCTGGCGCCGTTGTCCATGCCGACCTGGAGGGGCTCGACCAGGCTGCGCAGGCGCTTGAGGTGGCCCTGGATGCTCATGTCGCCGAGGACCAGGGTTGCCGGCTGCACCGGCGCCTTGCGCAGGGCGGAGAAGAACGCCACGAAGAACGCCAGGCCGACCTCAGCCTCGACATGGTTGCCGAGGAGGTCGAGCACCTCCACGTTGAAGTCGGAGCTGTCCAGCTCGCGGCCGACGCCAAAGTCGACCTTGTTGGCCTGCAGGTAGGCGAAGGCGCGGTTCAACGCCTCACGGGTGGCGCCGCTCACCCCGCCCGCCACCCTGAGCTTGCCAGAGCCGCTGGAGACCGACACCTCGACCCGAAAGAGGCCCACTGTCCCCTCGGCCGAGACGGTGGCGGTGTAGACCTCGCCAGGCGGCAGGGGGTCCGAGGAGATGAGGTCGCGCCCGCCCTGCTCCGGGACCCCGACGAAGCGCTCCTCGCCGCTCTCCACGCCCACGTAGCTGAAGGACGTGTGGTAGTACTCGAAGGAGCCCATCTTCTTGAGCTGTTCCTTGACCCGGCGCCGCCCCTCCAGCGCGAGCTCGACCAGCGAGGCCATGTCATCGCGAGACACCTCGCCGTGCGGGTGGATGACCTTGATGAGGCCCGACACCGTCTTGCGCACCGCCTTGCGGTCGCGGGCGTTGAGGTGTGCGCCGAGCCCGAAGTGCGCGTCGAGCGCCTCGGTGAAGTTGTGCTTGCGCAGCTCGCGCAGCGCCCCGGCCAGGTAGTCGACCACCAGGCCGTAGTGGTCGGTGAACAGCTCGTTGCGCATCTTCGGCACCTCCCAGCCGGGGAGGTAGCAGTGGATGCGGTCGATGAAGGCCATGTCGTCACGGATGACGTCTGGCATCGGGGCGAAGAGGTGGCCGGTCTGGACCATGACGTCGACCGGCTGGTTGGTGTTGCCGAAGAGGCAGACGCCGGCCTCTCCCGACGCCTCCTCTCGGCCGCGCTGGTAGCGCCCTGACTCGCAGTAGGTCTTGAGGGTCGTGACGACTTCCTTGGGCATCCCCTGGAGGTCCGCCACCTCGTCGAAGGCAACCACGTCCCAGATCGAGACCATGCCCTTCTGCTTGCCGCTCATGTGGCCGAACAGGTTGGCCACCGTGGTCGGGCCGGTGAGCAGCGCGGCGTAGGGCGAGAGGTCCTGCACCGCGTAGCTCTTGCCGGTGCCGCGGGGCCCGAGCTCCGTCAGGTTGTAGTTGCGCTCGGCCAGGGGCACCAGCCGGAGCAGGAAGAGGAGCTTCAACCGCTCGGTCATCTCGGCGGGCTCGTAGCCCATGCTGCGGACCATCAGGTCCACCCACTCGGCGGTGCTGAACTGGCGGCGGGCGGCGCGGTACTCCTCGAGGTCGAAGGTGGCGATCTGGATGGGGGTGACCCTGTCGAGCCAGAACGGGTGCTTGCCCTTCGACTCCTCGTCGTACTCGAAGCGCACGTCGACCTGCGCCCACAGGCCACCGGTGAGGATGCGGTCGAACTCGGTCACGTACCGGGTCGGCACGTGCACGAAGCGGTCGCCGAAGTGGACCAGCTCGGCCCAGTAGTCGGAGTCGACCAGCCGGACCTTCACCTTGTCGATGAAGGTGAACCGCCCCTGCTCCTTGACCCGGCTCTGGGCCTTCATCCCCTCGTCCTCGCGGATGTAGTTGGTGGCGAGGGTGTCGTTGACCACCTGGAGGCCCATCTGGATCGCCACCTCGTCGGAGGAGGCGCAGTACTTGCCGAGCAGGTACTCGAGCACGAAGGCCGGCACGTTGGCGCCGACCCGCACCTTGCGCACCAGGTCCTTGCGCACCGCCTTGCCGGAGAAGGCCCGGTTGACCTTGTCGTCGAGGGCGTCCCGCACCACGTTTGTCGTTTCCAGGCTCATGTCAGATCCCCAGCCTCACCGGTATCTCGGCCGACTCGGCCAGCACCAGCGGCGTCCTCGCGTCCTGCACCACCACCCGCAGCGACCGGCAGTCGTCGCGCTTGAGCAGCATGACCACGAGCGCCGTTGCGCCCCTGCGCAGGGTCACCGACTTGGCGACCCGGTCGAAACCCGCCTCCATGGCCATCCCGGCCTCGCCGACCTGCGCGTCACCACAGAGCAGGACCGGCACCACCGTCAGCTCGTCCGGCAGGAACAGGTCGCCCGACGGGCTGCCCATGCTGAGGGTGAGGGAGAAGGTGCGGTTGGTGACCTTCTCGGGCACGCCGGCCAGGGTGACGGCGACCGCCTCGCCGGGCGCGGTCGCCGGCGGCATGCGGAAGCTGAGCACGGGGATGACCAGCTCCTGGAGGCTCGAGCCCCCGTGGTGGTAGGCGAGGTCGCCCCCGGCCTTGAACACCCCGAGGCCGCTCGGGAAGACGAGATCGAGGTCGGCGTCGTAGCCCAACTCGGCGGCCGCGACCCGTACCGTGCCGGCCGGGGTCGACCCGCCGCGGCCGGCCCAGCAGCGACGGTGGAGCGCGACCGTGGTCCCCCCCGGGGCGTTGGTCTTCATGTCGTCGCCGCGCTCGAGCGCGAACAGGTGACCGTGATCGGCGGTGACCACGAAGTACTCGATGCCGACCGACGCCAGGCGCCGCACTACCCGGGCCACGTTGGCGATGGCGGTGTCCATGACCTGGCGGGCGAGCAGGGTGCTGGCCGACTCGCCGAGGTCGTCCACCTGCTGCGACCGCACCACCACCAGGGGTGCGCCGTCGACCCGCTTGCGCAGCTTGTCGGCCCGCATCTCGAGCACCTGGCCGACCTCGAGCTCGACCACCCCGGGCACCTGGGCTGAGAGGAAGCGCGACCGCTCCTTGAGGCTCTTCATCGCGACGCCGGCGACCGTCGCCACCAGCGCGCCCCCCGCCTCGCCGACGGTGAAGCTGCCTGCCGCAGCCGGCAGGAGCGCGGCCATCCCCACCGGGGTGATCGTCGGCAAGGCGGCCGTTGCCGGTCGCAGCGTCAGGTTCTCGGCCCCCTCGAGCCGGTCGCGCAGCTCGACCCCCATCTCGTAGCGGAGCGCGTCCACGATCACGTAGGCGGTGGCGCCGCCGGTCGCCCTCACCACGTCGGGGAAGACGTGGGTCTGGTGGAGCACCCCCGGCACGCTCCAGCCTGCCGAGCGCAGCGCCTCGGTGAAGCGGGCCGCGACCGCCTGCGTCACCTGGTCGTACCGCTGGCGCACCGCCTCGATGGCCCCCTCGACCTCGGCCTCGGGCTCGGCCCCGGCCAGGAGCGCCTCGAGCGTCCGGTGGAGGAAGTCCGCCTCGCACCAGCCCCCGTCGGCCGCGTACTCGACCACCCACCGCTCCGGCTTGGCGGGGAGACGAGCGGCCTCCCCCGCGACGCGCTCGAGCTTCCGGCCGAGCTCGGCCGCGGTGCGCAGTGCCTGCCACTGCGCCTGGCGAGGCGCGCTGCGTTCGGCCCAGAAGCTGCGGTGGCGGGCCTCGACGACCTCGAGCGCCTCGTCCCACGCGCCCGCTGCGACCAGGCCGGCGGCGTGCCCGAGCAGCGCCTTCTCCTCGAAGCGGAAGGTGTCCACGCTGCCGAGGTGCTCAGGGCTGACCCCCAACCGAGCGAGGCCGAGCTCGTTCTCGACCCGGTCGGCGATCATCTCGTACGCGCCCGGGTGCTCGTGCCGCAGTCTCGCGATCACCGAGCGGAGGAACTCCTCGTGCGCCTTCGCGGCCGGCGCCGGGATGGCGCCGAGCGCGGCCGGCGGGGCGCAGCTCAGGTCCACCCGGAACTCGCCGAGGAGCAGGTAGCGGCAGGTCAGGGTGCGGGCCTCGCCCAGGTCGGTGTTCTGCTCGAGCGACAGGCCGAGCCGCTGCCGGGCGAGGGCGAAGAGCTCGCCCTGCGCCCCCTTGGCGACCATCGTCGTGTCGTAGGTAGCGTCGGCGACCCACCGGGCGAGAATCTCGGCGTTGTCGTGCAGCTCAGGGAACACAACGCGCAGCAGCGACGGCCCCGGGCCCTCGCCCGGCTCGACCAGTCGCCGCACGTCGTCGTAGGTCAGGGCTGCGGCGGCCAGCATCTCGTCGATCGTGCCGTCGCTCCTGCCCAGGCCGCGCAGCACGTTCCTGGCCAGGCGCTTGAGCTGCGGCTCCCAGGTGTGGCCCGCCTTGTCCAGCTCCATCAGCAGCGAGCCCTCGCGGTCCCGTTCCACCCCCGGCAGGTAGACCACAAGGTGGGCCGGCTCGTCGCCGGCGACGACCGGTTCCACGCAGCGCCGTACCTCGAGAAACGAGCCGCGGAACTCGCACAGCGACGCCCGGAGGGCCCCGGCTTGGATTGTCTCGAGCGCGCAGCGGTCGGGCTTCTCCCCTTCGCGCAGGTGGTCGACGAACGGCGCGAACTCGCGGCGAGGGTCGTACCAGGCCACCACCCGGCGCTTGCGGAGGTGCTCCTCGAGCTGCTGGCTGAGGTAGTCGTCGAGGGCGCTCATGCGCTTGGATCCCCCCTCCCGGCCGAGGAGTCGGCAGTCAGCGGTCGGCAGTCGGCAGGACAGGCTGCGGTCGGGAGTCCGCAGTCGGCAGTCGGCGGTCGGCAGTCGGTGGTCATGTGGTGGCTGCCTTGCGGCGCGGGCGCTTCGTCGATTTCGTGGTCGGGGACGGGGCGTCGAGCAGGCTCTGGAGGGCTGCCTTGACCGCCGGCGAGGTGCGCTCCTGCACCAGTTCCTCGACCCTGGCCTGGCTCACCTGGCGCGGCTGCCAGTCGCCATCCTTGTCCTCCTCCCAGAACACTTCCTCGAGATCGTGGGCGATGGCGAGGCTACGGTCGGTAGCGCACTTGGGCACCACCCGCTCCGGCCACAGGTGCATGGCGAGGTGCGCCCAGTCGTACTCGCCGGCGACGAGCTTGTCCCAGCACGCCTTGCACTCTCTCTGCCAGGCCTTGTGCTGCGGCACGAGGCGCCAGAGTGGGGCAAAGTTGATGATCACGCCGTCGTCGAGGTTGGGGTTCCAGAGTGGGGCAACCCGTGCGACCTCGTCGCGGAAGGCGCGCAGCTCGTCGACGAACGCCTCCTGTGTGGCGGTCTCTCGGCGCTGGGTCGCGGTGGGGCTGCCGCCCGGACTCTGCACGAGCGCATCAAGCTGCCGCTCCTCGTGCGCCAGCTTCGGCGCAACGACGTCGTTGAGCACCTGGAAGAGGGTGTCCTTGGTGACTCGGTGGAGGTACAGCCAGACTGAGTAGCTCGCCGACGGTGTGGCGAGATGCCAGTAGATCGGCGCTTTTCGCCGGCTCTTCGAGTACATCGCGAGATGGTCGACCCAGAAGTCCCTCCTCAAGTAATCGCGCACACTTGCGAAGCCACTGGCACTTTCGCACAACCGTGTAACCCCAGCGACATCCGTAAGCAGGATGTCTGCCAGTGCGGACTCACAGGCTCGGGAAACATCGTTCGACGCGCCCGGGTCATCCGCCAGGATGACCTCCGCGTGCGACGACGTCGCTCTGGCTGCGAGCGGCCTCTGAGGCTGTGCGTCGAACACAGTTTCCGCCCTCGCCGGCAACGCATCCTGCGGTCCGCTCCATCTGCAAAGCGCGACGCCAATCGCGAACGACAGCCTAGACCGAAACACGAGCGTCTGGGCATCCTCAGTATCAGCCTGGGCTTCATCGTCCTCGTCGTCAGGCGCCACTTCACTTTGATCACCAAGGACGTCATCCGCCCAGGATAGACTCTCGATCCGGTAGAGAGCCGCTATCCTCCTGTCGCTGAACTGCATTGCCTCATCTAGAGAGGTCTTGGCGAGCGCGGACAGGTCGCAATGCTCCGCAACGGCATCTCGGAAGACTCGCCGCTGGGCTCCGGCGAATCGCGGCGATGTCTCGTCGCGAGCCGCCAAGGCGAGACCGGCTGAAAGCACCCCAGAGACCGCAACCTCTACATCCCGAGTTGCGTCGCAATCGGGTGGCTTCCACGGGAGTGACTTGAGTATGCCTGTCAAGAAGTCTGTTGCATTCGCCTGGAGGTGTATCAGCGCTCTTATCGGGCGGGAGTTCAACCAGCCGAGCAGGTAGGCGGGGCTTGTGCTTCCCGCCGGAAGCACTGCAGGTCCCTTGTCCGTGAAGACACATCCGGCCGGGAGTGCCCTCGCACTGAATCCTCGTGCGCTTCTGCGCGAGTAAGTTGCCCCGGGGCGATACCAATAGTCGGAAGCCTGCCGAACCTGGGCCGTAGTGCCATTCAAGCGAAGGTTGACCTGCTGCAGTTCCGCACCATGCTTCGACAGATTCAGTACCAAGTGCACGTCTGGTGCGAAGAACCCGTGAGATCCCCCCTTAGCTAGCCAAGGCCATCGATGGCCCTCTCCTACGTCACCTAACGGCACCTCCCACCAGAGCCTCACGAAACGGAAGTTGTCGAACGACTTCATTCCCTCACGTGCAGTGCCACCGGTCGGTTCGAAACGAGGTCCGTCGCTCATCAAGGCAAGCACTTGCGTAGGCAGGTCATAGAGGATCCTTGCCTGGGGCATGATGCCGAACTCGCTTCGATGCCTGACTACCACTTCTTGCCCCGCAACGACGGCAGCGAGAGTCCCTGGCTTCTGATCAGACGCTATAGGCCTTACGTCGGAGAAGACCACTACGTCGGACGGGTTCGCCGTCAACACGAACGCCGCACTCTCGACCAATGCTCCGTCCATGACGGAGGCTCCCAGATCGGCGAGGAGATGCAGATGGGGGAGGATGTCGGCTCGCCTATATTGCTCGAGACGCTTCGCGACCAGGAAGGACCGCGACGTGATTGCGCCGACTAGACCTCCAGGTGTGAGTTCTCTTGCTCGACGAAGGAACGCCGCAAAGATGTCGCTGTGAGCGCCATGATACGTCTGTGCCAGCACCCGTTGCACGCTCGGTGTTGCTAGCCCGAACGGCGGGTTCATCAGGACAACATCAAAGTGGGTCTGCAGCAGATCGACGAGCGCGACGCCTTGCGCTGCGTCACCGACGAACAGCCGCCGGCGCATACCCGCGCCGCCCGCTGCAACCTCGGCGAACCGCCGGAGAGCGCCCAGGATTCGCGCCTCGGCCTGGTGAAAGAAGCCGGCGTCGTCGATGCCGGAGAGGTCGAGCTCCCCCTGGCTGCAGGGCGGCTCCATGCCGGGCAGGAAACCGGTCCGCAGCAGCTTCTCCCGCGTTACGAACTGCTCGCGGGCTCGCCGCAGCTCGGTTGCAATGCCCTGCTCCACACGCAGAAGCGTGCCCAGCTCACCGGCGAGGTGCATCTCGTCCACCATCTTCTTGAACAGGGCGCCGAGGAGCGGGGGCTCGAGGGTCGCCGCGAAGCTGTCCACCATCGCCGCGTCCCCCGGCATGGGCTCGGCCACGACGATGTGAACACGGGTGACCGGTGCCCGCTCACCCGCGGGAAACCCGAAGTCCCTATTCGCCCGCTGCGCGCGCATCCAGAGCGCCAGCGCGGCGATCTGCACGCAGCGGGGGTCGATGTCGACCGCGTGCAGGTTGTGCTCCAGGATCAGCGCGGGGAGCGCTCGCCGGAGCGAACCGAGATCAGGGTAGTCCTCGCGCAGCGTGCGGCCGGTCGCCTTCGACGCGGGGCTGGTCTCGTCGTGCCGGGCCTCCTCGTAGATGACCAGGAAGAGATCGAAGGCGTAGAGCAGGAAGTGCCCTGATCCCCCCGCGGGGTCGAGGAGCCGGATGTCGCGGGGGTCCATCTTGGGGCGATGGCGAACGAAGGTCGGCACCTTCCGAGGCCTACCGCCGTCTGGTGGTTCCTCGCGCGCTTCGAGCGCTCGCCTGCGAACTTCATTGGCAATCCGCCAGTCGACGGCATCGAAGTCTCCGCAGCCACCGCCATGTCGGTCCGCGCGGACGACTGCGAACAGGACGTCGAGGAGGTCCTGCGTGGGGAACCCGTCCAAGGTCGCTGCCGCGGCGATCTCGCGCCGCTTGGGCCACGGCCACCACTCCCCCTCGACAGTGTCTTCGAAGGGGTGGCGCGCATACCCGTTGACGCAGTGGGCCAGCTCGATCAGGCGTTGCGTGGCGTCAGGCGCGCGAGGGTCCAGCGGCGGGAGCGCCGACTCGTTTTCGCTCACGAGGAGTTTGGCCCGGATTGCTGACCCATCGCGGCAGGCTCTGCTCCGGTCCTCGCTCAGCTCCCCGAGAAAAACCTCGTCGGCGCCGCGCACCAGGTACTCGCACCTGTCGCGGAGCGAGGTTCGCCCTTGGCGCATCTCGTACCAGATGCGCCCCAGCGTGTTGTCGGTGAGGAACTGCACCACGTAGCGTGGCGTGAAGAACTGGTTGCGGACCGCCAGCTCGCGGCTGTTCCGGGGCGCCTGGCTCTCCTCCCGCATCTTCTTGCGCTCGTCGCCGGAGTTGAAGTACTGGTAGACCCAGCCGATGGTCTCGTCCTCGTGCCAGGGAGTCGGCAGTCGGCGGTCTCCAGTCTGCAGCTCCCCCGCCCGACCGGTCTGTCCCTGCTGCTGACTGCCGACCGCCGTCTGCTGACTCTCCAGGCCGTTCAAAATCTCCAGCAACTCCTGCAACGCCTGTCGGCGCGGCCAGAGCAGGCTCGCCGGGTCGTGGCGGTCGAACAGGACCTTGATCTCGGTCGACAGCTCGTCGAACAGGCTCTCGACGTAGAGGCAGTAGCCCTTGTCCGGGAGCGTGGCGAGCCCTGGGGCGAGCCCGCAGAACTCCCTGAACCCGCTCGAGGCGTCGCCCCGCGAGACGCACTCCCGCACCAGCTCGCGCGCCTCCAGCATCTTGAGCGCCACGAAGCGGTTGAGGCACGTGAACGCGCCCTCGCGGAGATAGTCGTCGACCGCCTGGGCCGGGCTCTTGCCGCCGGCTCGCTTGTGAGCCAGCACGGCCGCGATCTTGTCCCGCACCAGCCGCTCGGCCGGCCCGAGGGAGCCCCCACCCTGGGCGACCGTCCCGTCCGGGAGGATGTCGTAGACCCCCTCGAGCTGCTGGGCGAACTCCTGCTCCAGGAGCCGTCGCGCCGCCTGAGTGGCGTTGGAGATGAGGTTGCGGGTGGTCTTGTCCATGGTCAGTCGGCAGTCGGCAGTCGGCGGTCGGCGGGGGAGCCGGCAGGGGAGTCGGCAGTCGGCAGCCGGCGGTCGGCAGGGCCAGAGCC
Organism: uncultured Thermoanaerobaculia bacterium; assembly: GCA_964438135.1. Lineage (GTDB taxonomy): Bacteria > Acidobacteriota > Thermoanaerobaculia > Thermoanaerobaculales > Sulfomarinibacteraceae > CAYTJW01. The sequence continues at coordinate 9,099 of CAYTJW010000030.1, read as the reverse complement.
CGCACCGCTCCTGCCTGGCTGCAGACCGCAGACTGCAGACTGCAGACTCCTCTTCAACCCGTTGATCAACCGGCCGACCTCCTCAGTCTTCTGGCGCAGGTCGTCTGCGTCAGTCTGGGCGAGGAAGCCGAGGCGCCTCGCCAGCTCGAGCTGGGTCTCGACCTCCATGAGAGAGGCGTAGGCAATGCCCAGGAAGCGCACCAACTCAGCGTCATGCCCCCGTCCGCGTCCCTCAGCGATGTTGGAGGGAACCGAAACCGCGGCCCTGCGGAGCTGAGCGACCAGCCCAAAGCGCTCCGAGTCCGGGAACCCTGCTGTGGCGGAGTACACCTCCTCGGCAAGAGCCATCGCGTGTTGCCAGGCCTTCAGATCCTCGTGTGCCTTGCTCATTATCGCTCCCGGTCTGCAGTCGGCGGTCCGCGGCCCCGCCACCCACCTAGGTTCCGCCTGCCCACTGCCGACTGCCGCCTGCCTCCTGCTGACTGCCTTACGCGCTCTCGTGATATTTACACGCGCGCTCATAACGTTTACACGCGCGCTCATAAATTCGCGCCAGCCTCGTAAACGCTCCCCTTGTACAACCCGTGACGGCGCAGAACCCCTGCATCGAGCAGCCTCTGCAAAAGCCGAGACGCCTGGTCGGGGCTCAGCTTGCAGAGCTCGACGACGTCGCGGCGGCGAATGGAGCCGTGTTGCCGGACGTACTTCCGAACCATCTGCTCCTGCTGCAAGCGGTCGAAGCCGGCCTGCCGCACGTAGTCACCGGGGCGGCCGAGACGCCGGTAGACATCGGCGCTCAGGGTGTAGGTGCGACCCTTCTTCACGCCGTGCGCCTCGGCGATTCCCGCTTCCACGAGCTGCTCCAGGACCCCACGGGCATGGGCCGGGTCCTTCTGGATGGCAGCCGCGGTGTCGCCGACGTCGACCCGGCGCTGGCTCCGGAGAAGCGAGACCACGATGAGAGTGTCGACCGGGAGTGGTGCGCCGATGCGGCGTTCCTCGTCGAGCACCAGCTCGAGGAATGCCAGGTCGGCGACCGCGCAGCTCAGCTCGACCTTGACGGTGGTGGTGTCGCTCCCGGAGTAGCTGGGCGCAGGCCGCCCGTAGCGCAAGAGGCCCTGGAAGATGAGGTCCACGCCGCGTCCGGTTCGCTCGGCCAGGCCGATTCGCTTGAAGGCGTCCGCCAGCAGCGGGTTCCGGGGGCGAGGCTCGACGACGAGGATGTTCGCCAGCGTCACGCCCTCGACGAAGCCGCCTGGGCTGCTGACGGTCAGCGCGTCCTTCTCCCACTTGACGTGGGTGGCGCCGAGCCGCGTGTAGTCGCGGTGGGTCAGGGCGTTGACCAGCCCCTCCCGGAACGCGCGGCGATCGACGTTGGGCACCGGGACCCGAAACAGGCCGACCTGCACCTCCTGTTCGACGACCCTGGCAGCGAAGAGGTCGTCGAGGCGCTCGAACAGCCTCGCCAGAGGCCAACGGTAGAACTCGTTGACCTGGACCTCGGTCCCGGCGAGGACCTGGAAGGCGACCTCGTGGGTCGGCAGGTGCTCGCGGATCGCCGCCTCCTTGCCGATCAACAAGAGCCCGGTCACGGTCGGCACGACCTGGGCACCGTCGCGGCGGACCAGGCCGAGGGCGCCATCCAGCTCGGCGTCGGCGAGGCCGAGCAGCGAGCGGTCGCCACCGTGTCGCTCGACCGCCTGGCGAAGCCGCTGCCTCTCGAGCGGGTCGAGCGCGTCGACCGAGGCACCGGCCACGGGGAGCGATGAGTAGTCCGAAAGTCGGAGGTCGGACTCCCGGGCGGCGAACTCGTGCGGGAGGAACGGCACGCACTGCGGAGTGCCGTCCGCCAGGAGCCTCCTGCGCTGCAGCGTTCCGTCCGAGGACGCAACCAAACGCGGGGAGCGCGGCACCTCGATCCGGGCGACCTTCTGCCCCTGAACCTCGAGCAGAGAGACCCGAACGCTGAGTGGGGGAATCGTGCGGTTGGCGATCAGCGCGGCCAGCCCCGTGATGTCCTGATGCTCGGCGTGGAGCCCCGTCGGCCGCCCATCGTTCTCCACGCCGAGGTACAGCAGCCCGCCCTCCGTGTTCGCGAGACACACGACGGCCAGCACGAGGTCCCGGTCGGGGAGCTTCTTGACGTCGCTCTTGAGCTCGACGGTCATCGACTCGCGAGAGGGAATGGCGTCAGTCAATGGTCAGCTCCGGGGGGGGCGGCAGTCGGCAGGGGAGTCGGCAGTCGCCAGTCGGCAGTCGGCGGGGGGGCGGCAGTCGGTGGTCGGTGTGTTGATGCTCACGCATGCGCGGCAAGCACGTTTGTCGATCATCGATGGCGGGTTCGTGAGCAGCAAGCACGACCCTGCTGCCCGCTGACGACCGCCGACTGCCGACTGCCCTCTCACCGCACCACCACCTTGTTGCCGGCGCCGATGAGGCGGACGCACTCCTGCCGCAGTCCGTCGAGAGCTGCCTCCAGCTGCTCCTCGGTCTCCACGCCACCCTGGAAGAACAGGGCCGCCTCGACCTTGACGACCGGCACCACCGTCGTCAGGCGGACGACCTCCTCCTGCGCCCGGGCCAGCCTCTCCTGGCAGGCCTCCGTGTCGGAGCGGAGTTGGGGGACGCTTGCCGAGGCGGAGGGCTTCTCGGCCAGGCTTCGGAGCCCGGCGACGACGCGGAAGCGGTCCTCCTCCTGCAGGAGCTCGAAGCCTGGTGTCGCCGTCAGGCGCTCGACCGCCTTGGCGTAAGCGTTCATTCTCGCCTCGGCGGCCTCCTCGTAGCGCCGTCCGAACTCCTCTTCGAGCCGGCGGGCGAGCTGGTCCACGGTCGCGAGCTCCCGGTAGAAGGTCTCGCGGCGGAGCGTGTCGGTCAGGGCCGCCGCGGCCTCGCGCAGCTCGTCGGTCGTGCCGGGCTCGCTCGCCAGGAACGGCCAGTACACGTCGAGAGCGCGCCGGGCCCGCCGGAGGTCCTCGAGGGCCGGCTCGGTGAGCCTGGCCTCGATCTCGGCGGCGCGCTTCACCGCGTCGGCGATCTGGGCGTGGGTGCCGTTGAACGCCAGGATGGCGTTCTGCTCGCTGCCGCTGCGCACCGCGCGCATGGCGTCGACCGCCTCGCCCAGCAGAGCAGTGCCCGGCAGGTCGTGACGCACCAGCAGGTCGTGCGCCTCGTCGACCTGCTCCTCGAGGGGGCTCAGCCCCTCGCGGATGGCGCGTGCGGCCGCGCTCTCCTCGAGCTCCGGCAGCTCGCGGCCGAACACCGTCTTGAACGCGGTCGCGGCGCGCACCAGCTCCGCGAACTCGAGCCCCTTCTTCGGCCGGAACGTGGCGGCCTTGAAGAGGTTGTTGTTGGTGAACACCTCCTTGGCCGGCACGCCGAGCGCCGAGTCGATCAGGAGCCCCCGGCTGGTCACCTCGACCGACCCGGCGCGCAACAGCGCCAGGGAGAGCAGTCGGACCGTGTCCAGCTCCCAGCCGAACGGCTCGGCCCCGAAGTGGTCGGCGAGCGCCCGGCCCGAGGGGGTCTCACCGTACCCGTAACGGTCCTCGATGCGGGCCAGGACCTCGGCCAGGGGGCCGCTCGCGGTGGTGAGCACCGTGCGCCCGCTCTCGTCGTGGACCAGGGCGAGGCGGGAGAAGATGGCCGGGAGCTGGCTCAGCTTCTCCACGGTCAGGAGGGCCTCGATGTCGCCCTTCTGGACTCTGGCCGCGGCCTCCCCGAAACGGCCATACACCTGCGGGAGGACGTCGGCGAGGAAGCGGGAGGCCATCTGGCCGACCTCGCCCGCCGAGGCGTCCGGGCTGCGCTCGTTGCCCCGGAAGTAGGCGCTGCCCGCCGCGCAGGCCGCCTTGAGCAGGCGCTTGAGGTCACGCTCGTGGCGCTCCCGCCGGCGCTTCTCCTCGGCCACCAGGGCCTGCTCCGAACGGGTCTGGGCGGTGCGGGAGCGGCGCTCGAGCATGTCGTCCGAGCGGAAGTGCTCGACGGCCTCGTGGTCGATCCCCTCGTCGAGGGGGACGACCCACAGCAGCGCGTTCGGCTCGGTCCGGGATCGGGTCCTCGCCTCGGCGCAGGCCTGTTGGTACTCCCTCCCGGCCGGCGCCAGCAGCACCTGGACCACGAGGTCGCCGTCGGCGACCTGGCGGTTGTTGAGGTGGAGGCCTGCCTTGAACGCCTTCACCCCGCCCAGGGTGTGGGAGGGTTGGGGCTGCCAGAAGCTCTCGAAGGCTCGGGCAAGGACGCGGTGGACGTCCCCGGGCTTCGGGGTGAGGCGCGAGCGCTGGCTCTCCCAGTCGTCCTCGGTGGGGGTGGGGATGCGGTAGCCGTCGTCCCCGAACCGGACCTTGCGCGCCGCGACCAGCGCCTCGAGGGCCTGCCGCACCTCTGGCAGGCGGCTGTCAGCGTCGACGCTCGGGTGGAGCGTCGCCGCGATGTTCTCGGGCGTGCAGTGGATGCTCTGCACGAACTGGAGCAGGCAGATCGCCTTCGCCACCGGCTGCGCCAGGGGGTGCGGCACCTCGGTCGCGGTGGCGGTGATCTTGGCCCGGACGTCGCTGTCGACGTTCTCCTCGACCAGGTCGTAGATCTGGTCGAGGCGGGCGAGGGTGCCGGTCGGCTGGCCGGCGAGGTTGACCCGCGGGTTGATGAGGAGCTGTTGGGCGAGCTTGATGATGGTCCGGTTGGCGCCGCCGACGTGGCGGCTGGCGCCGCCCTGGGTGCGCAGGCCGGAGACGACGTTGATGATCAGGTCGATGTGGTACGGGAGCAACGGGTAGAGGTCGACGAAGCCCTGCGCTGTCAGAGGCGGCAGCGTGATGTCGGCTGTGAGCCGGGTGTTGGCCTCGAGTCTCCCGCGGTGGGCCTCGTACAGTACCCGCAGTGTTTCCTGGGCCTCGGCGTTCTTGGTCAGCACCCGCCGGCTGGTCACCTCGGAGATGTCGGACGCCTCGAGGTGGACCTGCAGCGGGTAGCGGTCCATGAGCTTGGCCAGCTCGATGCGTCGATCATCAATGCCGTCGACGAGTTCGTTGAGTTTCTCCTGCGAGGTCACGACCATCCAGATCCGGCCTCGGCCCACCCGACCAATCGCCTGGGCGATGCCCGACAGGTCGAGCATCTTCTGCGGGTCACGCGCGACGAACTGACCCACCTCGTCCACCACGAAGGCGAGGGTGTGGCCGGGGCGCCGGCGGCCGACAAGCTCGATGCACCTCTCCGCGAGGAGGTTGGGCGTGATGTCGGCGCGGCCCTTGGCCGAGACGACCCACGAGTCGGTGCTGGTGTATGTCCTGGGCTCCAGTTCGTGCATGACCCGGCTGGCCTGCCCGAGGGCCAACGCGACCTTCCCCTTCTCGTCGTCCCAGCTCCGGCCGAAGGTCGACAGGTAGGCCTGCTTGAAGCTGTCGAGCCGCTGGTCTCCCTCGAGCGTGATCTCGAGCTCGGCGAGGTCGAGGTCTGAGGCGTAGCCGAGGCTGCGCAGGAGCAGGCGGTAGGAGATCTCGGTCATTGTCTGCGCGCCGGAGCGGATGCCACGGTCGGTCGACACGTCGAAGATGACGGCGTGGGTGGGGATGCGCTCGTTGATCGTGCGCAGCAGGACCTCGAGGCGGGGCTCGCCGGTTCGCTGCGCGAAGAGTTGGGCGGCCGGCGCCCCCTGGACAGTGCGGTTCTCGAGGGCCAGGCCGAGGATCTTGGCGAAGCTCGACTTGCCGGAGCCGAAGAAGCCGGAGACCCACACCGACGTGCCCTCGTGGGGCTTGTTGGGCGTCTCCAGGTAGCGGTCGAGGATCTCCCCGAAGTGGCGGCCGATCGCCCTGGTGACCACGTACTCCTGGATCTCGGAGTGGATCGCCTCCTCGTCGGTCTGGTCGACCTTGATGACCTCCTCGATGCGGCGGTCGATTCGACTCGCGAAGAGGTCACGGACAATGACAGTCATGGTGGCACCTCAGTTCGTCGGCGGTCGGCAGTCTCCAGTCGGCAGGAGGAGAGCGGTCGGGGACGCTGCTGACTGCCGACTGCTGACCGCTGACTGGAGACTGCTGACCATCTCAGAAGATCTTGGGCCGGTAGTTGTGCTCCGGCTCGAGCACGCCCATGAAGCGTAGGCCGACCGGCCCGTCGAGCGTGCCGGGGTAGAAGAGGATCGTGGGAACCGTGACACGCCCCTGCAGAAGCTCGAGGAGGGCCGAGGTGCGATAGAACGGGAAGAGCGCGCCGGCGCGAACCAGGAACACGATGTCGCGGTGCGGGTCGGTCTCCTTGGGGATGGCCCCCAGCACCAGGGAGTCGAGCGGCTGGTAGTCGTTGAGGATGCCGTGGACGGTCTCGGCGGTCGCCTCGACGCCGACCGTCTTCTCGGCCTCGATCAGTACGTCCAGCGGCCCTTCGGCCTCCAGCGCACCATGCATCAGGTCGGCCAGGGAGACGACCGCAACCCGCTTCGCTCGGGCCTCGAGCCGGGTCTTCAGCATGGAGAGCTCCTGCCGGAGAGACCACTCGTCCTCCGGCGGGTAGACGAAGATGGCGCAGGGCAGGTCGTGGTAGGCGCTCAAGCCCGGGCGCGGGTCGGGCGCGCCGAGGATCGGCTCGAGCGTCTGGGTCAACCGTTCCTTCCAGTCGCTCATCGGGTCAGGCTCCTCGCGAACTCGAGCGCGGTCGGGAACGGGAGCTCGAGCTGCATGAGGCTGCCGGCGACCTGGTACTCGAGCCGCCGGTACTGGTGGAGCCGGAGGAGTTCGCGCTCGACATCGTCTGCGTCCATCAGGTACAGCCTCCACTCCCTGGCCTCCAGGACCTTGCGGGGCGAGTGGTGCCGCTCACCGAGTGCGTGAAGAACGTAGAGCAGCGCATCGTCAGGCAGGTGATAGGAAACGAACTCCCTGGCCTGGCCGCCGCGCATCAGGCCGAAGTCCACCGCCATGCGCAGCAGGCCGGAGGCGACCCGCTTCCGGGTCTCGTCGCTCCAGTCCTCGGCCACCACCACCTTGCGCTTGGGCAACGCGAGCAGGTAGGGCTCGACGTCCTCGGCGCGAAGCCTGTAAGCCCCCTCCCGGTGCTGGGTGTATAGCCAACCGCCGAGGAAGTCACGCAAGAGGAACTCGTCCCGGGTTAGGTGCCACAGGAGCATCGGCCGCCAGGTGTCGAGGGCTAGGCTGGCCTTGGCGGTCTCGAGCAGGGCGCGGTCGCGTCGGGCGGGCTCGAAGCGGCGGTTGAGCACCTTGGCGGCGTCGACCTGCCACGTGGCGCTGCCGCCGAACAGGCCGGAGGCCTTGAAGCGGTCGAGGTTCTGCTTCTTGGTGTGGCTCAGGTCCCACTGCTGGAAGGCGGCGTAGGTCTCGGCGATCAGTGAGCCCTTGACGATGGTGAAGGACGAGACGACTCTGGAACGGTCCCTCGTCATGGCTCAGCCCTCGAGCCGGGCGTACGGCACCGCCAACTCGCCAGGCTCTCCACGCCAGAAGCCGAGGGCGAGTTGAGTGAGGGCCTGGTCAGTCGGCGTCACCACGCCAGGCAACGGCACGGAGCGGTTCATGGCGCCGCGGCGCAGCTGACGGGCCTGGTCGACCTCGTTCGCAGAGGCCAGCCCGAGCTCGGCGGCATGGGCCAGGAGGTCATGGCCCTTCACCCCCTCCAAGCGGTCGAAGTAGGGTTCCCACTCCCCGGCGGCGTCGACCCACCCCTGCCACGAGGACTCCACCTGGTCCTCCAGCTCGGCCGGGAGGTCCCAGAGCGTGATGCAGCCCGGCGGGTCGAACACCTCCCGGCACCTGGCCGCGGCCACCGCGAACACCACCCTGGCCTGGGCGAAGCGGTAGCTCTTGGCGAAGCCGCGGCTCATCACCTGGCGGCCGAGAGGGCCCAGCACCCCTTGTGTGTTCCACCAGCGGGCGTTGTCCATCTCGCCGATTCGCGCCACGAGGAGGCGCAGCCTGAACAGCCGCTCGACGTCGATCGAGGATGGTGTACCTGCGCCTGTCACCTGACGGCACCCCCCGGCACCAGGCATCGTAGCGCGGTTGGTGGCGAGCCTCAACGGACGGCAACGCGGGCACCCGGTGGTTGGAGTTGCGGTCAGCGTGGCTGCCCGGTCTTGGGGTGTTGGCCTTCAGGGCCCTGCTAGCAGACGACCTCGGCGTCCCGATCGAAGCGGGGCACCAAGGTGGCCGCCCTGTCGTACGCCCTGCGCGAAAGCTGCGAGCTCAGCAGAGTCGACCCGGGAGTCCACCTCCGCCTTGCCGTCAGCCGGGAGATGGCTGTCCCTCGGACCACCTCCAAGTCGTTCTCGCCCGGCGCAAGAGAGGCGGCGCTTGCCCCTGAACGTTGCCATGCCTGCACGCCGGCCGTATCCTGGCAAGTGGAGCTCTGGGTGGACCCCCCACCTCTTCAAGCTGCCACTTGTTGGACGCGGTCGTCGCCTTGGGTGGGGTGTCGGCAGGGAGGGCTGAAATGAAGCACCTTGACGTTTCATGGTTCAGGTGTCGACGAGGCGGTCGTCTCGCGGCCGGGTGTATGGCCGCATTCCTGCCGCTGCTCGTGCTCCCCCTGTCGGCCAGGGCCGAGGTTGTCGGCCTCGCAGGCGAGGTCGAGGTGCGCCCACTGGTGCTCGCCGCTGACGCACTGCTCCGGGCCGGCCAGCCGCTGAGCCTCGCCGCTGACGACCTGGATGAGGACGGCATTGACGACCTGGTGGTCGGAATGGGGGATGGGTCGGCGGGCGGCGTCTGGGTCCTGGTTGGCAACGTCGACGCGATCTACCCGTGGAGCCCGGAGGCGAGGAAGCGGCGCGCGGAGGGGACGTTCACCGACGAGCCGTTCCCGTTCCCGCCGCGGGTCGCGTCGGTCCCGTTGCGCCCCGACCTGGTCGCCACTGGCGACTTCGACAACGACGGGCACTGGGACGTGGTCGCGGCCGAACGCGGTGGCTCGGTGCTCCTCCTGCTGCGCGGCGACGGCAAGGGCGCCCTCGGCGGGCCCCAGCCGTTTGCGCTGCCCGGGGCGGTGACGGACATGGCCGCCGGCGACCTCAACCGGCCCGACGGCATGGCCGACCTGGCACTCACTGTCACGACCGAGACCGGGGGCAAACTGCTGGTGTTCGAG
>CAYTJW010000029.1:0-19570 GCA_964438135.1 uncultured Thermoanaerobaculia bacterium | reverse complement strand
CTCGGGTCAGGGGTCAGGGGCGAGCGCCTGACCTCGACCCGCGGGCCCTGGCCCGCTCGTTGTGCCCGGCGAGGGGGGAGAAGGGGGCGACGATGAGCGCGGCCTCGTCGCCGCCGGCCGGGGGCGGCAGGCCACGACCGGGCCGTCGCCGGCCCCCCGCACCACCGCCCTGACCGGCATCTCGACACCTTAGCGACGCACCCCGGTGAGGTGCCCGGGCCGGGCCTCCGGATCGCGCGCTGTGCGGTTGCCGGGTTGCCACGGTCCCGACGCGACAGCGCGCCCGGCGATGCCGGGCGCGCCGTCGGGGTCTGGGTCGGGGAGGGGGCGGCGCGGGGGAGTGGGACCCGCCGCGCCGCCGGGAGAGGGCCGGGGTCAGGGCGCCGTGCTCGTCCAGACGGTGGTGCCACCGGACTCGAAGCCGTCCGCGAACAGCACCACCCAGCGACGCACGGCGAGGTTGTCGAAGGCGGCCACGAAGTCGGCCGACGGGTCGGGGCCGGCGGCGGCGATCAGCACCAGCCGCACCGAGCGGGCGGCGGCGGTGAGGGCCGTCGGCGACGTCTCGAGGTCCTCCCAGGCGCCGCCGGTGTCGCCGCTGACGGTGACCGATGGCAAGGTCGCCAGCACCGGGCCGGCGCAGCTGGCCTGGCCGTACACCTCGAGGGCGATGCCGGCGGCGGGCAGGCCGGCGCCGGTGCGGTCGAGGCGGACGCGGCCGCCGAAGCTGAAGGCCACCCCGGCCGGGGTGACGGCGACGCACTGGGACAGCTCGTGGCTGGCGTCGGGCCCGGACTGGTTGGAGACCTCGGCCGAGCCGGAGAAGAGCGAGCCGTCGGCGTCCTCGGCGCCGAGCACGAACTGCGACGGCGGCACCGGGTCCGGCGTCCAGACGGCGAGGTTGGCGTCCAGGTTGGGGTTGATCAGGAGGTTGGTGGCCAGGACCTGGAAGTCGACGGCGAAGTCGTCGCCGCCGACCCCGTCGCCGTCGCCGTCGAGCGGGTTGTCGGACGGGTCGACGATGGTGGTGGAGCCGCAGGCCAGGAAGCGGTAGGGGCCCTCGGCGAGCGAGGCGGTGCCGACGTTGACCGCGACCTGGTCGGTGGCGAGGTCGTAGGCGACGCCCTCGATCGCCAGCAGCAGGTCGTCACCCTGCACCGACAGGCAGTCGGTGGTCTCCAGCGCGCCGTCGATGCCGGCGCTGACGACCCGGTAGTTGGCAGGGTTGGTGACGTCGTCGGGGACGGTGTCGCCGGCCGGGTCCTGGACCGGCTCGGACAGGGTTGCGACCAGCTGGGTGATGCCGGCGAAGGTGGCGTCCCCGTCGTCCAGCCAGCCGTCCCTGGGGGCGGCGGTGCTGGTGACGTCGAGCACCACCGGCGGCACGGTGTCGTTGACCACGTAGGGGCCGGTGGTGGTGGTTTCGCTCCAGTTGCCGGCCAGGTCCAGGGTGCGGAGGTGGAAGTAGTAGGTGCCGCTGGCGAACGGCTGGCTCGAGACGCCGGTGGCGTCGACCGGCAGGTCGACCACCAGGTCGGGCTCTCCGGTCAGGCTCTGGTCGAAGAGCAGCGAGTAGCCGACCGCGCCGGACGGGGCCGGCGGGTTGTCCACGGCCGGCGTCCAGGCCATGTCGACGACGCTCACCGCCGAGGGCACGCCGACCGAGTGGCTGGTGCTGGCCAGGCCGGCCGGGTTGGCGGGCGGGGTGGTGTCGACGCCGTACCAGCCGGCCGAGACGCCGGCGCTGCAGTTGGCGGCGTGGTCGCAGGTGCGGATGTGGAAGTAGTAGACGCCGTCGGCCAGGGCCGCGCTCGAGGTGGCGTGGAGGCCGCCGGCGCCCTCGAGGTCGAGGGTGTCGTCGGGCACGGTCGTCTCCACCGTGTCGAACAGGAAGGAGTAGCCGGCGATGCCGACGCCCGAGTCGGTGGCCTCGTCCCACTGCATGGCGACGACCGGCACGGTCGACCACGCGCCGGCGACGTGGCTGGTGCTGAAGAGGGTGGGCGGGTCGACCGGCGGGGTCAGGTCGTCGTGCTGGAAGAGCGGGGTGTCGAACCAGGCGAGCAGCGGGAAGTCCTCGCCGGGCGGCAGGGTGAGCGAGAACGAGACCAGCGCCGACAGCGTCCCGGCGGGCAGCGTGTCGAGGCGGGCGGTGAGCGGCTGCCACTCGCCGGCGGTGTCGTCCACCACCGCGTTGGTGGTGACCTCGCCGCCGACCTGGGCGCCGGAGCAGCCGGGGCCGTCGCGCAGGACGACGCGGCCGAGGGCGGTGGCCGCCCCCGGGTCGCCGCCGAGCGACTCCTCGATGCGGACTGCGCCGGAGAGGTAGAAGGGCGGGCCGTCGAGGCCGGTGAGGTCGACGCACTGGGACAGCGAGTAGTCGGTCGGGTCGCCGGTCGAGCGCGACACCTGGGCCGAGCCGGAGGAGCCGAGGTCGTGGACGTCGCTGGTGTCGTACGCGATGTCGGTCAGGCTCGACAGCGCCCAGCCCGACAGGTCCTGGTCCAGGTTGGGGTTGACCAGGAGGTTGTCGCGCATGACCCGGAAGGTGGTCAGGAAGCTGTCGCCGCCGGCCCCGTCGCCGTCGCCGTCGAGCAGGTTGGCGTTGATGTCGGCGAGGCCGGTGCCGCACAGCGACAGGCCGATGATGCCCATCGGCAGGGCGGTGGGGGTGTCGAGGTGGACCGTCGCCACCAGCGTGGCGGGGTCGTAGGTGACCTCGGTCAGGGGCACGACGAGGTCGTCGACCGCACCGGAGCAGGCGTCCGAGTCGGCCACGCCGTCCGGGCCGCCCGCCACCAGCAGGTAGGCGGCCGGGTTGGTGACGTCGAGCGGGTCGGTGTCGCCGCCCGGGTCGCTCATCGCCTTGCTGAAGGCGACCCGGATCTGGGTGATGCCGTGCTCGACGGGGTCGCCGCCGGCGATCGTGCCGCCGGGCGGGGCCGACACGGAGCTGACCCACAGCACCCTCGGCGGCACGGAGTCGTCGACCACCTCGAACGGGCCGGCGGTGGCCGTCGGCCCCCAGCTGCCGGCCACGTCGCGGGCGCAGAGGTGGAAGTAGTAGACGCCGGCCTCGAGGTCGGGGCTGGTGACCGCGACCGCGCTCCCGTCGAGGTCGAGCTCGAGGTTGCAGACCGGGGTGGCGCTGGTGTTGAAGGTGTACGAGTAGCCGGCGATGCCGGACGGCGGGTTGCCGGCGTCCGTCGCGGCCGTCCAGGCCATGTCGATGCTCATGTCGGCGTTGGGCACGCCGACGACGTGGCTCAGGGAGACCAGGTCGGTGGGCGCGAGCGGCGGCGACAGGTCGACGAGGAGCTCGCCGAGGTGGATGCCGGCGCTGCAGTTGGCGGCGTGGTCGCAGGTGCGGAGGTGGAAGTAGTGGGTGCCGTCGACCAGCGGCGCCGACGCGGTGGCGTGCGGGTCGAGGGTGTGGAGGACGTCGACGGCGGCGTCGGGCACGGTGTCCGCGACGGCGTCGAACAGGACCGAGTAGCCGGCCACGCCGGCGCCGCCGACGGCGTCGGCCGCGCCGCTCCACTCCACGCCCACCACCGCGACGTTCGACCACACGCCCGGCGTGTGGGTGGTGCTGACCAGCGTCGTCGGGTCGGTGGGCGGGTTGAGGTCGCGGACGAAGGCCGCGACGGCGTTGTCCAGGTCGGCGGTGACGTAGACGCTCGCGTCGTCGGCCGACACCGCGACCCAGTTGGCGCCGAACAGGCCGTCGACGCCGCCGATCCCGTCGCGCTTGACCTCGACGAAGGACAGCCGGCCGAAGGTCGGGCTGGCCGCCGCCGGGTCGCGCTGGAGCACGACCAGGGCGTTGTCCAGGTAGCCGGTGGCGTAGAGGTAGCCGTTGTCCTGGCTGGCGGCGATGGCGTTGGCGCCGGTCAGGCCGTCGACGGTGCCGGCGCCGTTGCGGGTCACCTGCAGCCAGGTCAGGGAGCCGTCGGCGGCCCGGGCGAAGGCCGCCACGGCGTCGTCGTTCGGGCCGGCCGCGTAGACGTGGGCGCCGTCCGGCGGCAGGGCGACGCCGGTCGCGCCGGCCAGGCCGTCGACCCCGGACACGCCGTCCTTGTGCACCTGGAGGAACGACAGCCGGCCGAGCGACCCGCTCGACGGGTCGGTGTCGCGGTCGAAGACGGCGACGGCGTTGTCGCCCGGTCCGGTGACGTAGACGTCGGCGCCGTCCGGGCTGACCGCCACCGCCGACGCCAGGTGGAGGCCGTCGACCAGGCCGCCGAGGTCGGAGGGGTCGTCGACGCCGTCGAGCTCGGCCTCGCTGAAGACGAGGCGGCCGTAGGTGAGGCTGGCCGGGTCGTCGTCGCGGTTGAAGACCGCGACCGCGCTCTCGGCGCTCGCCGCCACGTACAGGGTCCTGCCGTCCGGGCTGATGGCGAGGGCGGTGGCGCCGTCGAGGCCGTTGACGGTGCCGCCGGGGTCGGACAGGTCGTTGACGCCGTCGCGCTCCACCTCGAGCAGGCCGAGCAGGCCGGTGAGGGGGTCGCGCTCGAACACGGCGACCGCGTCGTGGTTGTAGGCGGCGACGTAGACGTGGGCCGAGTCCGGCGACACCAGCACCGACTCGGGGGCGTCGAGGCCGACGAAGGCCTCGGTGTAGCGGTTCTGGAAGTCGGCCGGCGTGTACGCGCGGATGAAGGCGAGGGAGCCCGACGCCGGGTCGCGGGCGAAGACGGCGATGGCGTCCTCGCTGCGGCCGACGACGTAGACGTGGGCGCCGTCGGGACTGACCGCGGCGGAGAAGGCCGCGGCCAGCCCGTCGACCCCGGCCACGCCGTCCTTGAGGGACTCGACGTAGAGCAGGAACTGGGCGCCGTCGACGATGATGCACTGGCCCTGGCCGTCGAGGATCGAGGCCTGGACCGGTGCCTGAAGGTCGAGGAAGAAGGTCTCGTCCTCCTCGTTGAGGGTGTCGGCCAGGACCTCCACCGTGACGGTGGTCTGCAGCAGGCCCGGCTCGATGAGACCCGTGCCCGAGGCGGACAGGTAGTCGAGGCCGGGGTCCGCGGTGCCCGGGGTGGTGGCGTAGCCGAACTGGACCTGCTGGTCCCAGGTGTGGTTCAGGGAGACGCGGAACGAGGCCATGACCGAGCCCGACGGCGGCTCGGTGACGGTGACGTTGGCGACCGACAGGGTCGGCGGCGTGTCGTCGTCGACGATCGTGCCCTTGCCCTGGGGGTCGAGCAGGGCGGCGCCGGTCGGGTTGAGGAGGTTGAGGTAGAAGCTCTCGTCGCTCTCCTCGAGGGTCTCGCCGCAGACGGCGATGGCGACCGTGGTGGTCAGGTCGCCGGGGTTGACGGTGGCCGTGCCGGAGCGGGCGACGAAGTCGACCGCCCCGCCGCAGGTCGCGCCGCCGGCGGCGGTGCCGTTCTCGGTCACCCAGTCGACCGTGACCGGGCTCTCGATCGCGACCGACAGGGTGATGGTGAACACCGCGTCCACCGTGCCGACGTCGCCCTCGGTGACGGCGACGTCGCCGACCGACAGCGCCGGCGTGGTGTCGACGTCCTCGGGGTCGACGTTCATGAGCTGGGCCGTGCCGCGCTCGCCGATCACCACCGTCCCGGCCAGCTCGCCGTTGACGAGCAGGCTGGCCGGGTCGCCGGTGCGGGCGGCCCCCTGGCGGCGCGGGTCGACCGAGTCCATGGGCACCCGCAGCACGTACAGGGCGCCCAGGGTGGGGTCGGAGCCGATCGCGAAGGAGGCGATCGGGGTCGTCCCGCCCTCCAGCACCAGGCTGACGGTGCCCTCGGGCAGGGCGTCGCCGTGCCAGGTCGGCGTGCCGTAGATGATGTGGTCGGGCTCGGAGATCTCGGCCCTCGAGCTGCCGGCCGCCAGCACGACGGCGGCGAGCAGGGTCACGGTGAGCAGCGCAAGCCTGTGGTTGGTCACGGCGTCCCCCCTGAACGATGGCCAGGCCCCGGCGCGCCGCGCGTGCGGCCGGGGGTGGTTGCGGTTCGAGCGAGCGTGGCGAGCCGGTAGCCTGTTCATCGTCCTAGTTCCCCGAGTAGGCGTAGGTCTGGAAGAAGATCTTGATGTCCGACACCCCGTTGCCGTCGCGCTCGTCCGTGCCCGGGATGAGCTGGCCGTCGACGAAGGTGTCGATGCCTGCCTCCGGGTCGAAGAGCAGGGTGCCGCCGGGGATGATCAGCAGCCAGCGCGTGTTCCACACCGAGCGGCCGATCAGGCGGCTGTCGGAGACGATCTGGGAGTCGTCGAAGGGCTCCGCGTAGTGGTAGGCGCGGAAGCTGGAGAAGCGCCGGATCTCGCCGAACGGGCCGGACAGCATGTCCTCGATCGGCGTCCACGCCGGCTCCTGCAGGGCCTGCTCGCCGATCGGGAACGGCACCGGCAGGATCTGGTCCACCACCGTCCACTCGCGGGTGGTGAAGTCGGTGGCCGACGGCGAGCGGAGGACGTCGGCGCCGGCCGGGACCAGGTAGACGCGGGGGGTGTTGGAGAGGGGCAGGCCGGCGTAGTCGGCGAACCACACCCCGACCCCGCGCACGCGGGTGGCGAAGTGGGTCGGGTCGTAGGCGCTGTCGCCGGGCCCCAGCGGCCAGCCGAAGAAGTTGAGGCCGAAGGTGACGGTGGTCGAGAAGGGGATGACGAGGCCCGGCTGCGGGCCCTGCGACTCGGGCGCGAAGGGCCGCACGTAACGCCGGAACTCGGGCACCTGCCAGAGGTCGTCGACGCGGTGCTCGGCCAGCACCCGTCGCCAGTCGGCGTCGCCCTCGTCGGCCGAGTCGATGCGCAGCATCTCGCTGCGGAGGGAGAAGCGGTTGGTCTCGCTCTGCGGGTTGTTGAAGCCCATCTGCCCCTTGAGGATGGCGAAGTTCTGCTCCATCCGGCCGATCGGGTCGGCCAAGCCGCGCGAGCCCGGCACCGGCTCGTGGTTGAAGACCTGGCCGATCGCGCGCTCGCGGACGATGTCGGTGAGGAAGCCCTGCCCGGCCTCGGCGTCGGTGCCGAGGAGGTTGGTCTCGTAGTCGTAGGCGGCTGCCGCCAGGTAGGCGTAGCGGGCGGCCATGTCGAAGGCGGCGCGGTACTTCTGCAGGGCGTCGTTGCGGAAGATGCGGAACGCCATGTCCTGGTACCGGTACTCCTGCACCTGCGAGGCGGTCGACTTGCGGAAGCGGATCAGCTCGGACAGGTCCCGGTAGCCCGCCGACAGCGCCGACAGGTACTTGCGGTGCGCCTGGGCCAGGGCCTCGGCCTTGGCCTCCATGTCGGCCCGCTTGAGCGGCTCCTGCCGCACCAGGGCGTCGAGGTCGCCCTTCAGGTTGAAGATCTCGAGGCGGGCATCCTGGATCGAGGTCTCGATGGCCGCCTGCAGGCTGACGTCCTCCTTGGCGGCCTCGAGGGAGTTCTGGACGATCTCGGCGGCGTCGGCCGCCGTGTCGAGGATGAAGGTCGCCACCTTCTCGCCGGTCTTGAGGCCGCACTTCACGGGCTGCAGGACCGAGCCGCCGCCGGCGAGGCCGAAGATCAGCTGGTCCGGGACGCACTCGTCCGCCGCCACGGTGAAGGTCTCGCTGATGCCGGCCGAGATGCGCTTCAAGGTGATGCCGAGCGCCTGCATGGTGGCGATCGAGGCGAGGAAGTCGTTGGTCTCCTTGCGCTCGGCGTTGGAGATCTTGAGCTTCTCCTCGTTGATGTTGAAGGTCGCGAGCAGGGTGTCGCGCTTGTCGATGATGTCGTGCATCAGGTTGTCGTGCTCTTTGAACGCGACCTGCAGGTCGAGCTCGGCGTTGATGATCTCGTACAGGGCGTCCTGGATGGCGCCGGTCGTGCGGCGCTGGGTGTCCGGCGGCCACGACGGGTCCTTGACGAAATAGAAGCCGGCGTCGGGCGGGTCCCAGGTCCAGTACTCGACCGAGATGCTGGTGTCCGGCGGGTCGCCCAGGGTGCAGGCCTCGTCGAAGGGGTTGTTGGCGCAGTCGAGGCCGGCGCCGCAGGCGGGCCCGGCGTCGTCCGAGCACAGGCAGTCGTCGTCGTTGGACGGGCACAGCGGCGCGTCGGCGGAGTGGATGTTGAAGAAGTTGACGCCGTTGTCCATCGGGTTGTAGGCGGCGGTGAAGCGCTCGGTGTGGTAGCCGAGGTAGAGCGGGCTCGCGGGGTCGTTGCAGGGGTCGGCCGTGTCGCTCGGGTCGCAGTGGATGTCGGCGCCCGCCAGGGCCGGGGCGTCCACCATCCAGAAGTGGTACAGGTCCGGCCCGGTGTAGCCGTCGGGGTAGAGGCCACTGCCGCCGATGTCGGCGTCGTAGGGGGAGCCGAAGGCCTCGATCAGCCGGCTGTTGAAGTCGATCTCCCGGTCGGTGGTGTTGTCGTAGAGGTCGTCGACCGTGTCCTGGTTGTTCCGCAGCATGCGGTTGACCTGGTTGGCGAAGTCCCACACCGTGACGGCGTTCTCGAGGGCCTGGGTGGCGCGCTCGAAGACCTGCTCGAAGTGGGTCTCGCCCTGGTCGACGCGGGACGGGTCGATGTCGAACGGCACCACCCCCTTGGCCAGGCCGAGCGGGTTGAGACCGCGGTCGGCCTGGTCGAGCTCGGTCTGGATCGCCACGTACTGGGCGGCGATCTCGTCGAGCTCGTCGACCGTGGTGCGGTCGATCTTCTGGATGCCGAAGTGGTCGGGGTTGGGGTCCTCGGCCGGCAGGATGGCGTTCCCGACCACCCAGTCCAGGTAGGCGCCGAGGCCGGCGCGGTGGCCCCACTCGGCCACGCCCCAGGCGCGGTCGGGGTCGGTGTCCTTGTAGCCCTGCCACTGGCCGGCCGGGTCCTCGACGTAGTTGGCGCGGTAGGTCAGGTCGACGACCTCGGCCCCGGCCTTGGCCTTGGCCGCCGCGGTCTCGGCGAAGTTGCGCTCGTCGAAGTAGTCGACCTGGATCGGCACCCCGGCCACCAGCACCGCCTCGGGCCGCGGCTGCCAGGTGAAGAACGGGTGGCGCAGGAGCTGGTAGTACTTGGTCATCGCCGTCAGGTAGTGGCCCCAGGCGTCGCCGTGCCCCTGCGGGAAGAGGATGCGGGAGTCGTACTCGTCGAGGTCGCCGTCGACGTCCTGGTCGGAGATGTTGTAGGACAGGGCGTAGGCCACCTCGCCCATGCCCGAGGTGAAGTTCCAGAACAGCCGGTTGTACACCGGCCGCGCCGCCACCGGTCCCTGGCTGTCGTCGCGGCCGCGCAGCAGCACCTGCTCCTCCTCGAGCAGCGACGCGACCTGGTTCTCGAAGCAGAAGATGGTCGGCGCGAGCGAGCCGAAGCCGTACTGAACCGAGTCGGTGCTGATGCCGACGGTCGGGTCCGCAGCGTCGGCGTAGGCCTCGTTGCCGAGCAGGGTGTAGAAGTCCTGGATGCGCGAGGCCACCAGCAGGATGGCGGCGTTGGCCGGGCCGTAGTCGATCGGCGGGGTCGAGTCGACCGACAGCATCATCGCCCGCCGCAGCACCGTCTCGTAGGCCTCGATCAGGCCGATGGCGTTGAGGTAGTCGGGGTCGTTGGAGAAGGCGATGTCGCCCTCGTAGCGCTCGCCGAGCTGGACCAGCATCGAGCCGTAGGTGTTGGTGGCGGAGGTGTGGAAGGCCTGCACCCGGGCCTCGAACGGGTTGAGCCGCCGCACCACCCGCTTGACCCAGCCCTCGGCGAGCTGGGCGCGGGGCGACAGCGGCGTGGCGCCGGGCTGGCCGGCCCACAGGCTCCAGCCGGTGAGGGTGTCGCACTCGTCGGCGAGCCCCCGGTAGCGCATGACGTACCAGTTGTCGGAGAGGGTCTGGATGTTGGCGCCGCCGATGGTGATCTGGTTGGCGCCGAATGGGTTCGAGACCGGGAACTGGAGCCAGCCGTTGAGCTGGCCGTTCTCCGGGTCGGGCAGCGGGAAGGGCGGCGTGCCGTCCGCGTCGGGGTGGGAGTACCACTCGAACTCGAGGGCGTCGGAGTTGCCCGCGAAGTCGCCCGAGAAGCGCAGCGTGATCTGCTCGTCGAAGATGTTCTCGGGCTCGATGACCTTGATCTCGCCCTGGTAGGACGACAGGATCGGCGGCGGCCCGGGGTCGTCGAGGCAGCCGACGCGGATGATGTTGAGGCTGATCGGCAGCGGCGTCAGGGACGGGTCGTCGTTGAAGGCGAGGGTGACGTAGCCGCTCTCCTGGGCGAAGCCGGCGGTGAGGGCCATGCCGCCGCCGACCCCCGACAGCGGCTCGGGCATGCCGTTGCCGTCCTCGTCGACGAAACCGATCAGGAGCTCGTCGTTGGGCACCCCGTCGGGGATGTCGTCGCAGACCGGGTAGGGGATGCGGAGCGTGCCCCACGGCAAGGTCAGCTCCAGGTAGTCGACCCAGCAGGAGAAGGTGTCGGCGAGGTCGACCAGGTTGGGGTTGCGGGACAGCTTGTAGAGCGTGTCGACGCAGACGTCCCAGTCGGCGTCGCCGCTGATGGCCTTGAGCGCGTCGCGCTCGGTCCCGGTCATGACGTTGAGCAGCAGCAGCGGCTCGCCGGCCCCGGAGTCGTCGTAGGTCCCCTCCCAGCTCAGGGAGCGGGTGAGGTCGTCGTACGACAGCCGGCTGTAGATCGCGAACGGCAGCTTGACCGTGCCGTCGGCCGAGCCGGTGATCTGCTTGGCGCCGGTCTCGTCGGTCTCGGTGGCGAGGTCGTCCGGCAGGCCCGCCATGTTGTAGCAGGTGGCGTAGTCCGGGGTGGTGGGGGCCGAGCTCGAGGTGAGGGTGACCGAGTTGGCGGTGGTTGGGTCGATCAGGCGCACCAGGGTCTGCTGCGGGTCGTAGGTGCCCTCGGTCAGCAGCCTCTCGGTCAGCGCGTCGTAGGCGACGGCGACCGCGGGCTGGTTGGTGATGTCGGGCAGCCCGCGCTTCGGCTCCATCAGGGTCTCGCCGACCAGCAGCAGCGGCACCGAGGCCGGCCAGTCGACCGTGTAGCCGACCGCGATCGGTTCGGTCGGGTCGGCGGTGCCGCCCAGGGACGCCGGCAGGCGCGCCAGCCACGGCACGCAGGAGCCGGTCCCGGTGTCCGACACGTCGTCGTTGTTGAGGTCGTAGAAGAAGCCGGCCTGGAGCGGGTAGTGGTAGTAGACCACGCCGTCGCCGGCGCACCTCGACCACAGCTGGCCGGTGTAGTCGCGGTAGAACGGCGCCGGCAGGTAGGAGTCGGTCTCGCCGGCGATGGTCGACTCCTCGCACGGCGGCAGCAGCCGCACCGGGTAGGGCGGCGACACGGTGGTGCCGGCGGTGCCGTTGAAGTGGAAGTTGTCGAAGCCGGCGCCGGTGGCGATGACGTTGAAGACCTTGAACGCCCACTCCGCGGCGGTGCTGTCCCAGTACTTGACCAGCACGTAGGGGTCGGACGCCGCGCTCGAGTCGGACGCCAGGCCGTTGCCGAAGTCGGAGCGGAGGGCGAAGACCGCGTCGTAGCCCGAGCCGGTGGTCGACGGCGCGATCAGGGCGTGCTCGTCGTTGGGGTTGAAGCCGGGCAGGTTGACGTAGGGCTGGTTGTAGACCTGGAGCGACGCGTAGCGGAGCGGGTCGAGCGGCTCCTGGCCGAGGACCTCGGTGCCCTGCTGGCTGGCGACGATGATCTTCTCCGGGTCGAGCGGCCACCGGCAGTCGTAGGTGACCGGCTTCCGGCCCCAGTAGACGCCGCGGAAGTCGCGCTTGTACCACACCACGGTCATCTGCTTGGCGGCGTCCTGGCTGCGGGTCGAGCTGATCCGGTTGACCGGGACGATCGGGCCGGTGCGGGCGTCGCGGCTGTAGATCGAGGCGTCGTAGAAGGCGTTGGCGTTGAGGACCCGGCCGGACCGGCCGACCTCGTCGTGGTCGACGTCGGTGAGCTTGGTGCCGATCTCGCACGAGGCCGCCGGCACGTAGCCGGGCGTGTTGACGGCGGCGAAGCTCTTCACCACCTGCAGGTCGAGGTCGGCGATCTGGCCGGCGTCGGCCACGCCCACCTTGTAGACCACCACCGACAGGCCCGGCCCGGTGGTCGAGAAGACGTTGTTGGTCACGGTGCCGCCGTTGGAGCCCACGTCCGGCAGGTAGGTCTTGTAGTACTTGAAGCCGCCGCCCGCGGGGTCGATCTCGACCGGCGAGGTGGCGACGTGGACCTGGTAGCAGGCCGTGGCCAGGGTGTCGGTGCAGGGGTCGGCCGGCCAGTCGGCGCCGCCGATGGCGACGATGCGGCTCGGGTCGGTGACGTCGGGGTTGGTCCGCCAGTGGATCTCGATCTCGTCGACCGGCTGCACCGAGTAGAGCCTGAAGGTCCCGTCCGCCTGCTGGTTCCACAGGAAGTAGCGCTCGAGCGCGTTGAACGCCGCCCCGTTGACCCTGAACTCGGGCTGCATCGTGGCGGTGTCGTAGAGGGCGCCGGGCGGCGGGGGCACCTCCTCGCCGACGGTCCAGAAGTCGATCTCGAACCACTTGCCGTCGAGGTTGAGGTCGGCCACCAGCGCGTCGACGTCGCTGGCGTGTTGGGCCCCGGCCGCCACCACCACCGACTCGTCCTGGCCGAAGAAGGCCTCCTTCTGGAAGCGCCCGGCCACGTGCAGGTTGGCGACGCCGTCGGTGGAGATGGCGAGACCGAGGTCGGTGCCGGCGCCGCCGGCCTTGCCGGGCACGCCGTCGACCGTGTCGTAGGCTGAGCCGCCGGTGACCCAGCGCGGCACGCCGGCCGCGGTGAGGCTGGCGACGTAGATGTCGTGCGAGCCGCCGGTCGAGGAGATGGTGGAGCCGGCGAAGGTGGTGGAGCCGGCGAAGTTGCCGACCAGGTAGACGTTGCCGTCGTCGTCGGCGGTGACGCCGTTGCCGTAGGCCCCCGGCACCCGCTTGGCCCACTGCCAGAACGCGTCCGTGCTGCTGCTCTGGGCCTGGGCGGCGACGGCGCCGGCGCCGGTGACGTCCTCGTTGGCGGTGCCGGGGAAGTCGGCCGCGCCGGTGGCGTTGGCGGCGACGACGACCAGGTTCGAGGACGAGGGGTCGACGGCGACGTCGTTGAAGACGATGTTCGCCGGCGCCTCCCTCAGCCACGCCCAGGTCCCGGCCGTGTCGCCGGTGACGTTGGCGAGCCGCGCCAGGAAGGAGAACGGCCTCGCCGCGGTCACGCTCACGTCGTCGACGTAGAAGCCCTGGTAGTCGTTGTAGAGGCTGTCGCGGCTGTTGAAGCCGAATCGGATCTTCAGCTGCTTGCCGGCGTAGGAGCTGATGTCGTAGCTGGCGGATCTCCAGGCGCCCTCGCCGAGGCCGCCGCCGCTCTTCGACTTGGTGTCGAGCGTGCGCCAGCCCTGAGCGGAGTCCCACACCTCCACCCACGCGGCGTCGTAGTGGCTCGAGTCCTCGGTCTGCAGGAAGTACTTGAAGCTCAGGTTGACCGGGGCCACGTGAGCGGTCAGGTCGACGGTCGCCGACTCGAGCAGCCCGGACACGGTGGTGCCGTTGTTGAAGGTGCAGGTCGCGTCGATGCCGAAGTAGGCGGCGAACGGGGTGGAGTGGTGCATGCTGCCGGTGGGCGCGGCGCAGGACGAGCTGCGGTGCCACAGCCCGCTGGCGCTCCAGCTGCCGAGGCTCGACTGGAAGCTCTCTGTCAGGACGGTGACCGTCTCCGATCCCTGCCCGACCAGGTAGAGGGCTCCCTGGCTGCTGGCGGCGAGCGCTTTGCCCTCCTCGCTGCCGGCCGCGCCGTTGCCGCGGTCGACGGCCCACTTCCAGTTGCCGTCCGGGTCGAGCCGGGCGACGAACACGTCGGGCGCGCCGCCCGCGCTGCAGTTGGTGTTGTTGAGCGTGGCGGCGGTGCCGAAGGTGGTGCTGCAGGTGTACCGGCCGGACACCAGGACCGAGCCCGGCACCGGCGGGATGGCGCTGTCGTTGCCGGGGATGAAGGCGATGGCCGTGCCCTTCTGGTCCCACGAGCCCGTGGCCGCCCGCGCCCAGCGCCAGTCGCCGTCCTCGCTCAGCTTGGCGACGAAGGCGTCGGCGTGGCTGTCCGGGGCGGTCAGGCTGGCGCCGCCGAAGTACGCCGTGCCGTGGTAGTACCCGGTCACGTACACGTTCTCCGAGGCGTCGACGGCGATGGCCAGGCCGCGGTCGGCCGAGGCGCCGCCGGCGGCCACGGCCCACAGCGGGGAGCCGCCGTTCGACAGCTTGAGCACGTACATGTCCTCCGAGCCGGAGTCGGAGGTGAGGGACAGCTCGTCGCTGCGGCCGAAGGTCGCGGTGCCCTTGAAGAAGCCGACGACGTAGACCGCCCCCGAAGGCGCGGTGACGATGTCGGTGGCCTGGTCGACCCCGGCGATGCCGCCGCCGCGGGTGGGCCAACGGGCCGCCGCCGGGTCGGCGACGAGGAGGGCGGCGACGACCAGGGCGCCGACCGTGACGGTGCCCCGGAGCAGCCTCGCAACGCTGGTGGTGCTGTTCATCTCGCGCCTCCTCCCTCGCTACTCGTTGAGGACCGGGACGGCCGACACCCGGCGCAGGTCGAACGTGCCCGAGACGAAGATCGTGCGGCGGTGGACGCCGGTGATCCGCTCGGTGTAGGTGCCGCCGAGCCGCGAGTCGCCCCAGTCCGGCGGCGGGTTGTCGCCGTTCGGGTAGGTCGGGCTGAACCTCAGCTCGATGCGGCGGGTGAAGGCGTAGGCCTCCGGCACGAAGCTCAGGAACTGGGCGTCGAGGTTGTCGTGGTCGGGGTGGTACTTGTGCAGGAAGGGGTTGGTCGGCAGCTCGGAGTCGGTGGCCAGGGTGACCGTGAGCAGGCTGTCGAGGCCGACCGCGCCGCTCATGTCGACGCTCTCGCCCTCGAAGTCGTAGGCGACGGTCGACAGCCGCACGCCGACCGGCTGCCCGTCGCGCATGGCGACGCCGGAGAAGTCGGGGATCAGGTCCTCGTCGGTGACCAGGACGTGGCGGCCGGGCGTGCCGACCGTGACGAAGGTCGGGTCGTCCTCGTCCGGGACGTAGGTCCCGTCCTGCCACATCTGGATGACCTCCTTGAGCAACCGGGCCTGGCCCTCCGCGTCGACGTGGATGATCAGGCGGAGGGGGAAGGGGCGGTTGACCGGGGTGGGGGTGGTGCCGCCGCGCTGGGCCTCGCTCACCCCGTCGACGTCGACGCTGGCCAGCCACAGGCCGGCAAAGGGCGTGCCGACCGAACCGTAAGCCTTGGTCGTGGCCAGGGACTGGATGCGGTTGGCACCGAGCGGGACCAGGCGCCGGCAGCCGAGGCCGTTGGCGACCTCGAGCACGCCCTCGACCCGGTCGGCCTCGAGCCGGGCGCGGCGGACGCCGAGCTGGAGCTGCAGCTCCTGGCCCGCCACCGCCGGCAGCGAGTAGCTGGTGGGGAGGTCGGGCCAGCCGGTCTGGTTGGTCTCCACGTCGACCGTGGCCAGGGTCAGCGGCACGGCGGTGTCGAGGCGGCGCAGGGTCACGTCGACGCCGATCGCGGTGTTGTTGGTCACCAGCAGGGTCTCGCTCGACAGGGCGGCTGAGTACTCCAGCCCGTCCCCCATCTCCGGCGAGACCTCGAGCGGGCCCTGGTAGGTCGACGGCCCCTGCGTGTAGACCCAGCACGCCTCGCCGGCGCGGATGGTCTCCGAGTACGGGTGGTCGACCAGGGCCCAGACCCCGCCCGGGCCGAGGCGGTAGACCGGCTGGTCGAGGTGGGCCGTCGAGCCCTCGAAGTAGGCGCCGAAGGTCGGCGGGTGCTCCGGGTCGACCGGGAAGCCGACCAGGTTGAACGAGTCGGTGACCCAGACCATGCGCCGCAGGGAGGGCTTGCCCTGCACCCGCCAGGTGACCGGCTCGGTCCCGTTCAGCTTCACCAGGTAGGCGCGGTTGGCCTGCAGCCGGTACAGGTTGGACAGGAACGCCTCCGGCCGCGGCGGCGGGAAGTAGCCCTGCCAGCCCTGCAGCTTGAGCAGGCCCTCGTCCGGGTCCTCGACGAAGTCGGTCCCGGCCTGGGCCGGGATCCAGGCCCAGACGCTGGCCAGCGGGACGCCGGCGAAGGCCGACTCGATGTCCGCCGGGTCGGGCTGGACCTCGAGGTAGATCGCGTTCCAGCCAGGCTGGAGGACCAGCGTCTGCTGGTAGAGGCCGGCGGAGGAGGCTGGCAGGGCCACGAGCAGCGCCAGCGCGGCTGCGGCTCCTGTCAGCGCGGGGCCGATGAGCCCGGTTCCGGGTCCGTCGAGCTGGCTCGGGCGCGGTGATCTGGTCATGGGTCCACCTCTTCCTCAGTCTGCCGGCAGCGGCGGGGGCTCGGTCGCGGTCCCGCCCGCGGGCGCCGGCGGCGCCACGGTTGCGAGCAACGCCGAGTTGACCGCGACCGGCGTCGCGGCCGTGACCTCGGCCAGAAAAGCCTGCTCGAGCTGCTCTCGCCGCTCGCGCAGCAGGCGGTTGCGGATGCCGTCGGCCAGCAGCTCGAGGGGCCGGGCGGTCGCCCCCTCGCGGTCGACCAGCCGGACCAGGTAGATGCCCTTCTCGGTCTTCACCAGGGGGCCGATGTCGCCCGGCTGGGCGAGGGCGAAGACCGCCTCCACCACCTCCGGCTCCCAGCGGTAGGTGTGGCCGGGGCGTTTCACCAGCCAGCCCATCACCCCGCCCTGGTAGCGGCTGGCGCGGTCGTCCGAGTAGGCGCGGGCAACCGGGCCGAAGTGGCTCGTGCCCGCCGGCAGGGCGCGCGCCTCGGCCAGGGCCGTCTCGGCCCGCTGCTCGAGCTCGGCCCGCTTTTCGGCCGAGGCGTTGGCGGGGACGGCGATGAAGACCATTGCCGCCCGCACCCGTTCGGGCTGGGCGTACTCGGCCTGGTGCGCCTGGTAGTAGGCCGCGACCTCCTGGTCGGTGACCTCGACCCTGGCCAGGCGCGGGTCGAGCCGGTCCTGGCGCAGCCGGGCCACCATCATCCGCTCCGCCACCGCCACCACCTCGGGGTCGCGGTCGTAGCCGGCGGCGCGGGCGGCGGCCTGCAGGGAGCGCTGCCGGACGAGGACGTCGAGCAGCTCGCGGCGCTGCTCGACGGTGGCGAACGCCCCCGCCTGGCCGGCGGACCGGGCCGCCATCTCCCGCTCCAGGTCGGCGACCGTGATCGTGGTCCCGGCGACGGTCGCCAGGACCGCGTCGGGCGGCGGCTGCGCCCGCCCTGCCGTCACCGCGGCCAGGGCCAGGACGCCGGCGAGACCGAGAGGCACCGCCCTCATCGGCCACCGCCCGGGGGGGACGGGACGGCGTTCGACCACTCTCCGGTCGTGCCGCTCTCGAAGCCGTCGATGAAGATGCTGGTGTCGTTGACCGGGTCGGAGTCGGAGGCGAGGTTGTTGGCCGGCGCCGGGTCGACCTCGCCGCCCTCGGCCGCGACGCTGACCTGGTTGGTGAGGGTGAAGGGCAGCGGGGTGGCGATGTCGAGCACCGACTCGATGGTGTAGGTGACGTGAGAGCCGACCGGCAGCTCGACCGAGTCGAGGACCAGGTTGCCGGTGCCGGCAGGGGAGCAGAAGGCGCCGCCGCTGGCGACGCAGGTCCACTCGGTCCACTCCAGCTCGGGCGGGACCTCGTCCTCGACCGTGGCGTCGGGCACGTCGCTGGGCCCGTCGTTGCCGACGACGACGGTGTAGGTCACCGCCTGGCCCAGCTCGACCCAGTTGACGCCGTTGCCCTTGGTGGCCCACAGGTCGCCCACCGCCTCGACGAGGGTGGAGGCGCTGGCGTCGTTGTTGGCGAGGATCGGGTCGTGGGCCGACGAGGCGACGGTGGCGTCGTTGACGATCGGGCCGACGACGTCGGGGTCGACGGCCACGACCAGGGCGTAGCCCTTCGACTGGCCGGCCGCGACGGTGCCGAGCGTGCACACCGGCACGCCGGTCGGGTCCTCGGCGCAACCGAGGGTGCCGACCGGGCTGGTGCCGAGCGGCAGGCTGTCGGTGACGGCGACGTCCTCGGCGGCGTGCGGTCCCGGGTTGGTGACGGTGATGGTGTAGGTGAGCTCGGTGCCGGCGACCGCCGGGTCGACCAGGTCGACCTTGGTCAGGGCCAGGTCGGCGTAGGGCAGCGACAGGGTGTCGGCGGTGGCGGTGTTGTCGGCGGGGTCGGGGTCGGTCGCCTGGGAGGCGACCACGGCGGTGTTGAGCAGGGTGCCGAGGGTCCCGTCGTCGACCGTGACGTTGACCGTGTACTGGTCCGAGCCGCCGGCGGGGATGGTGCCGAGCGTGCAGGCCGGCACGCCGCCGCCGCTCGCGTCCTCGGCGCAGCCGACGGTGCTCGCGAACGTCACGCCGGCCGGCAGGGTCTCGGTGACCACCACCTGGAGGGCGTCGGACGGGCCGGGGTTGGTGACCACCAGCGTGTAGGCCAGGGGCTGGCCCGTGACGACCGGGTCCGGCCCGTCGGTCTTGACCAGGGACAGGTCGGCGACCGGCGTCAGCGGGTCGGAGTCGGCCGCGACGTTGTTGGCCAGGGACGGGTCGGAGACCCCGCCCAGGGTCGAGGCCGAGGCGGTGTTGCCGATGGTGCCGGTGGCGGAGGGCCTGACCGTGCCGGTGATGGCGTAGGTGACCGACGCGCCCACCGGCAGCGCCACCAGGTCGCTGATGTTGCCGCTGCCGGAGGCGGTGCAGACGCCGCCGCCGGAGCCGGTGCAGGTCCAGTTGACCGGCGCCAGCAGCTGCGGCGGCATGGTGTCGGTGACCCGCGCCTGGGGCGCGTGGCTGGGCCCGGCGTTGGCGACCGTGACGGTGTAGGTCACGGGGGTGCCCGGCACCACCTCGGTCAGGCCGTTGGTCTTGGTCGTGCCGAGGTTGGCCAGCCGCGCCACGGCGTCGACGTCGGTGGCGGAGTTGCCGGTCGCGTTCGGGTCGGTGCCGAGGGTCGCCGTGACCGTGGCGGTGTTGCTGAGCGGGCCGACCGCGCCCGGGTCGAGGGTGGCGGTGACGGTGTAGGTGGCGGTCCAGGTCGCGGGCAGGTCGAGGGCCTCGGCCAGGCTGCCCGAGCCGCTGCCGCAGGGGCCCATGTCGGTGCCCTCGGCGGTGCGCAGCTGGCAGGTCCAGGCCGGGGCGAGCAGCGCGGCCGGCAGGGCGTCGACCACCGCCGCACCGTAGGCGTCGCTGGGGCCGGAGTTGGTCACCACCACGGTGTAGGTCAGGGCCGTGCCGGCCACCGCCGTCTGCTGGTTGTCGGTCTTGCTGACGGCGAGGTCGGTGACGACCACGACCGTGGTCGAGTCCGTGGCGAGGTTGTCGAGCGGGTTCGGGTCGGTCGTCGAAGGCGGCGGGGCCACGGCCGCGGCGTTGCTCAGGATCCCCTGGGCGCTGGGGTGGATGAGGCCGGTGACGACGTAGGTCAGCGTGGCGCCGGCCGCCAGGTCGACGGTGTCGGTCAGCACGTCGCCGCTCGCGGACTCCGTGCAGGAGCCCTCCGCCGGGCGGGCGAGGGAGGCGACCGAGGCCTCGAGCGAGCCGGCCACCAGCAGGTGGCGGCCGTCGGCCGTGACGGCCAGGCCGGCGGCGCCGTCGAGGCCGTCGTAGCCGCCGACGCCGTCGGTGACGGCGCCGAGGCAGCCGAGCCGG
>CAYTJW010000028.1:0-19576 GCA_964438135.1 uncultured Thermoanaerobaculia bacterium | reverse complement strand
CAGCGCCCCGCCGCCCAAGGCCCCCTCCTCGTCCCCTCCCGACCCGGCCAGCAGCGCCGCGGCCAGCAGCTCAGGTCTCGGCGCGGGCCGGGCGAAGCGACGGTTGCCCCAGTGGCTGCCCAGCTGCCAGGCGACGAAGGCGGACGTTGCGAGGGACGGCGACGGCACGGTCACGCCGGCCAGTGTAGCCCAGAACGGGCCGCAGGTGCCTGGTACGCCGTCACCTCCGCGTGCTAAGCTGCCGCCGCCATGGTGCAGTTCGGGACCTCGGGCTGGCGCGGCATCATCGGCCGGGAGGTGACCTTCCGCCGCGTCCGCGTCGTCACCCGGGCGATCGTCGACGTCCTCCGGGCGGACGGCCATGGCGACGGGCTGTTCGTGGTCGGCTACGACACCCGCCTGCTGTCGGCGCGCTTCGCCCGCACCGCCGCCATGCTCGCCGCGTCGACCGGCCTGCGCACCGAGCTCGCCTCGCGCGACGTGCCGTCGCCGGTGGTCGCGGCGGCGGTCGTCGACCGCGGCGCGGCGGCCGGCATCACCTTCACCGGCAGCCACAACCCGCCCGAGTACGGCGGCCTCAAGCTCTACACCGCCGACGGCATCCTCGCCCCGGACGACATCACCGCCCGGGTCGAGGCCCGCTGCGCCGAGATCGAGCCAGACGTCGACGACACCATCCTGCCGCGCGCGGACCTGGTCTCGTCGTTCGACCCCAAGCCGGGCTACCTGCGCCGGCTCGAGGAGCTGATCGACTGGCAGGCGATCCGCTCGAGCGGTCTCAAGGTGGTCGTCGACCCGCTCTTCGGCACCACCCGCGAGTACCTCGACCACATCCTGCTCGAGAACGACGTCCCGGTCACCGTCATCCGCAACACCCGCGACCCCTACTTCGGCGGCTACGCCCCCGACTGCACGTCGGAGAACCTGTCCCGGCTGCGCGACGTGATGCGGCGCACCGGTGCCGACCTCGGCCTGGCCACCGACGGCGACGGCGACCGCTTCGGCATCCTCGACACCGGCGCCCGCATGGTGGAGTCGTCGCAGGCCCTCGGCCTGATCCTCGACTACCTGGCCCGGCGGCGGGGTCTCAAGGGAGGGGTGGGGCGATCGCTGGCGACCTCGTCGCTGCTCGACGCGGTGGCTCGGAGCCACGGCCTCGAGACCCTCGAGACGCCGGTCGGCTTCAAGAGCGTCGGGCCGCTGCTCCTGGACGGCACCCTCGAGCTGGCCGGCGAGGAGAGCGCCGGGCTGGCCTGGTCGCGCCACCTGCCGGAGCGGGACGGCGTCCTCGCCTGCCTGCTGGTGGCGGAGATGGTGGCGGTCGAGCGCAAGGGCCTGCTCGAGCTCGGCCGCGAGCTCGGCGAGCGGGTCGGCACCTTCGCCTTCCGGCGCACCCAGCTCCCGCTCAACCCGCGCACCCGCGAGCTGCTCGCGCGGCGCGTGGCACAGGAGTGGAAGCAGCTCGCGGGCCGCAAGGTCGTGGCGGTCGACCGCCGCGACGGGCTCAAGCTGACCTTCGCCGGCGGCAGCTGGATCCTGCTCCGGGCCTCCGGTACGGAGGCCAAGATCCGGCTCTACGCCGAGGGCCGCTCGCTCGAGGAGATGCGGCACCTGATGCACCTGGCACGACGGATGTTCACCAGCTGGAGGTTGTAGATGTTCGACATCGAGTACGTGAACGGCAGAGAGGTCCTGGACTCGCGCGGCAACCCGACGGTCGAGGCCGAGGTGGTGCTGTCGGGGGGCGTGGTCGGCCACGCCGTGGTCCCGTCCGGCGCCTCCACCGGCTCGCGCGAGGCGCTCGAGCTGCGCGACGGCGACCCGGCCCGCTTCCTCGGCAAGGGCGTCCTCAAGGCCGTCGAGCACGTCAACGGCCCGCTCGCCGACGCGGTCGAGGGGCTGGACGCGCGCGACCAGCTGGGGGTCGACCAGGCCCTGCTCGAGACCGACGGCACGCCCACCAAGGAGGCCATGGGAGCCAACGCCATCCTGGCGGTCTCGCTGGCGGTGGCCAGGGCCGCGGCGGAGGCCAGCGGCCTGCCCCTCTACCAGTACCTCGGCGGCTGCGGGGCCCGCGTCCTGCCGCTGCCCATGATGAACATCCTGAACGGCGGCGCCCACGCCGACAACTCGCTCGACTTCCAGGAGTTCATGATCCTGCCGGTGGGCTTCGACCGGTTCTCCGAGGCCCTGCGGGCGGGGGTCGAGGTCTTCCACACCCTGCGCAAGGTCCTCAAGGAGCACGGGCTCGCGACCGGGGTCGGCGACGAGGGCGGCTTCGCCCCCAACCTGCCGTCCAACCGCGCCGCCCTCGAGCTGGTCGTGCAGGCGGTCGAGCGCGCCGGCTACCGGCCGGGCGAGCAGGTGGCGCTCGCCCTCGACGTCGCGGCCTCCGAGTTCTTCCAGGACGGGGTCTACAACCTCGCCGGCGAGGGCCGCCGCGGCCTCACCTCGGCGGACATGATCGCCTTCTACCAGGAGCTGGTCGCCGCCTTCCCGATCGTCTCGATCGAGGACGGCCTGGCCGAGGGCGACTGGGCGGGCTGGGCCGAGCTGACCCGCACCATGGGCGGCCGCGTGCAGCTGGTCGGCGACGACATCTTCGTCACCAACCCCGAGATCATCGCCCGTGGCATCCGCGACGGCGTCGCCAACTCGGTGCTGATCAAGCTCAACCAGATCGGCACCCTGTCGGAGACCCTCGACGCCATCGGCATGACCCACCGGGCGGGCTACACCGCGGTCATCTCGCACCGCTCGGGCGAGACCGAGGACACCACCATCGCCGACCTCGCCGTGGCCGCCAACACCGGCCTGATCAAGACCGGCTCGGCCAGCCGCACCGACCGGGTCGCGAAGTACAACCGCCTCCTCCGCATCGAGGAGGAGCTGGAGACCGCCGCCAGCTTCCGGGGCGCGGCCGCGCTCGCCCGCCGGGCGCCGTGAGGCACCTGCCCCTGGTCGTCGCCGCCGTCCTCGCGGCAGCCGCGGTCGGCCTGCTGTGGAACCTGGTCTCCCAGGGGGTGGCGGGCGTGGCCCGGGCCGAGGCCGAGCGGGCCGAGCTGGAGCACCGCCGCGAGGTGCTCCAGCGCAGCATCCGGGAGCTCGAGACAACCCTCGAGGCGCTGCGCACCGACCCGCGCGCGGTCGAGTCCATGGCCCGCCAGGAGCTGGGCTGGGTGCGGCCGGGCGAGGTGGTGGTGGTCGTCGCCACACCCCCCCCGGCGGCGCCGCTCGCCTTGACAGCCGCGGCGCCCACCCCTATACTGAGACTCCGCGATTGACGCGGGCGTACCGCGGGGTGGAGCAGTCCGGTAGCTCGTTGGGCTCATAACCCAAAGGTCGCAGGTTCAAATCCTGCCCCCGCAACCACACATAAGATCCGCTGAATCAAGCGGTTACGAAGATGGGCGGCGTAAGCCGCCCATCGCCTTTTCGGGCCGATTGCAAGGAGTCCGCAAGGTGCGGCCCCCGGCTGGACGTGCCCTGCCGGACACGCCGGTCGAGGACTCAGACCAGTCGAGCCGGGTCAAACTCCATCAAGTGCAGTCCGAAGCAATCACAAGCTAAAGTATTGTGGCTCAGAGACTTAGTGTTGACTTTTCCGCTCTAGGAAGCCATATTCGTGTGCGGGAGGTCGACGATGATCAACGACACCATCGAGGTCCACTTCAAGGGCGCCGGTTTCGCGTACGACGCGAAGCTCGCGCCGGGCGACACGGCCGAGGCCGAGAAGGCCCGGAAGGTCGCGATGTTCATCCTGGACATGGCCGCCGGCGAGCCGGCCCCTGCGGCGGGCGCGGCCAGGAAGCCGAGGCGTACGCGGGCTGACGCGGCCGCCGAAGGCATCGCCAGCACCGACCCCGAGGCGGAGTCCCTGTGACCTGCCTCATCGGCGCCTGCCTCGCCGCCGCCACGGCGCTGTTCGTGGTGAGCCTGCCGCTCGGGCCGTCCCTGATCGGCAAGGCGCTCCGGCGGTGGGCAGGCGCCCTCCTCCTCGGTGCCGTCGTTCCGTCCGTCGCCTGCGGGCTCTTCGCCCAGGCGGTCGGGCGGGGCGGGGGGCAGCCTCCGTCCCTGGTCGGGATACTCGCCGGCATCGGCCTGCTGTCGATCATCTCGGTCGCGGCGTACCTGACCCTGGTGATCCGCGGGCGCCTGCGACCCGGCCAGCGCCGTAACCCCGACGGGTGGCTGGACCGACGCGGCTACCAGTACGACGACGACCCGCGCCGCGGGTTGTGGGAGCGGCGAGAGTGACCGGATTCTCGCTCACCTTGATGCTCCTCCTCGGTGCTGTCGGCATCGTCCTACCGTTCGGGAAGGGCAAGGGTCGCCGGCAGCTGACCGAGGAGCGGGCGCTGGCGTACGAGCACGCCCGGCGTCTGCCGCCGACCGAGGAAACGTCGAGCACGGCACTGCGTCAGGCGCTGGGCGCGCTCGACGGACCGAGTGCGCTGGTGACCGGTACCTTGCCCGACGGGACGACCGTCCGCGTGAGACGGGAGATCATGCTGAAGCACGGGCTGACCGACGGCGCCTCGGGCTCCGGTAAGACACGCGCCACCGCCCAGAGGATCGACCAGCTCGTGGACGGTATGGCCGCCGGTGCCGCACCGGAGGTCGAGGTCGAGCTGATCGACCCGAAGGGCGAGACCTCCGACTTCACCAAGGCATCCCTGGCCGCGCGTATCCTCTCCGGCCCGAAGAAGGTCGCCGACTGGATTCGGGCCAACGTCTGGGTCGCAGGGTGGCGCAGGGACCGCGTGACACCCATGCCACCCTTCGACAATACCGGGGGCAGGATCTCTGACGCCTACCTGGCTGACCTGCGCACCCAGGCCACCGCCGAGGCGTCGTCGTACAGCTTCACCGACGCCACCCTCCACTGCTATCGCATGTATGCGCACCTGGCGACCGCACTTCGGCACCCGCCGAACTACGCGGTCTGCGCCGCGATCCACGCCGACGCGGGGCTTCGCGCCCGCCTGCTGCGCGACGTGGCCGACCCCTTCCTGCGGGCGTACTTCGAGACCATCGAGGAGACGGTGCCGCGTTCGACCGTCGCAGCGCTGCTGCGCCGCGTCCAGCGCCAGCACTCCTTCCCGGAGGTGCGCGCGAGCATCGGCATCCCACCCGCGGCCATCGACGCGCTGGGGCTCCGCCGCACCGGGCTGGTCAGGCTGGTCGATGTGTCCACCCGGTTCGCGCTGCCGCCCGGGATGGCGGGCGAGCGTGCCTCCCACCGCGTCATCGACGTGCTCAGGAGCGCCCAGACGCGCGACCAGCGCCGGCCCGCGGTGCTCATCCTCGAGGAGGCCGCAGCGCTGCTCGCCCGCTCGCCCGAGCTGGCGGAGCCGCTCACGACCGGGGTGCGCACCCTCCGGTCCTTCAACTTCGCCCTGTGGTTCGTCGCGCAGGACTACAGCACGGCGCTCGGCGCTGCGCTCCTCGAGCCGCTGGTGCTGAACAGCTTCTGGCTCGCGCTCTTCCAGAGCCGGCGCGACGCCGCGTGGCTCGCCGAGCAGGTCGTCGGTGAGGCCGCTGGGTCGAAGTCCAGCACCGAGGCCAGGCGCGCGTTCCAGCGCGACATCGAGAACCTCCCCTGCCAGACCTACTACCTCTGGCCGAAGGGGCACCAGGTGCTGCGCCTGCGCGCGATGGACTGCCCGGACCCCGCGGCCGAGGGCATGGGCATGGACGAGCTGGTCGACTTCTTCGACCGCGAGGTGAGCGCCGCGTCCATGGTCCCAATCGAGACGGCCGACCGGCTCATCGCCGAGTGGGAGGCGTCGATCCTGAGCCGCCGCGAGATCGCCCCGCCGGTCGCCGGCGCGGGGCGGCAGCGGCCGTACTCGATGGCCGACCTGCTGCGGGACCTGTCGGCCGAGGCCGAGGACGACGCCGATGGCTGACCTCCCTGACCGACCCGACCGGCTCGTCTGGCTGGCCGTCCTGTACGTCCTCGCGTCGCCGATCTTCGCGCTCAAGGCGATTGGCGTCTTCCTGGCGAAGCGCCGGCGCAACGCTGTGATCGACCGCGGCTTCGTGAGGTGCCGATTCTGCGGGCACGGGAACAGGCTCGACGTCCAGGTGCGCTGCCCCCGCTGCTCGTTCGTCGAGCCGCGCTCCCTCGCCCTACCCTGCAGCAACTGCGGCCACGTGCCGTCCTGGATCGCTTGCGCGAAGTGCAACGCGAGCCTGAGGCTGCCATGAGCACGGCCGTGGCTCTCGTCCCCAAGATCCCCGGCATCACCATGGCCACCATCGCCGTGCTGGAAGTCAGGGTGACCACGGTGGTGATGCTGGAGTGCTCCCACCGCACCGATGCAAGGCTTGAGCGACAGGGGGACGGGGCCGACGTCACGCGCCCCGCGACACTCGTGGGCTTCGGCCGCCAGGAGGACGGCGCCACGCATCCCCTCACCCTCACCACCATGTCTCGCCTCATCACCACGTGCATCCCCACCCACCAGCCGGACGGCAAGCTCGCGGTCCCGCCCGATGACTGGGCCCAGCTCCGCGCCGTCATCGAGGACGAAGGCGGCAGCCTCGACCTCGAGGAGACGTCGAAGCGCGGGTTCATCTTCGGCGGCCACCACGGCCTGCCCGTCTACTCCGTCGAGATCACCCTGCCGGACGAGGTCGATCCGGTTGCAGCGATGCGCAGGATTGACCCGACCCTGAAGGCGATCATCCGCCGGAACCTCGCTCCCGAGCTCCAGGAACAGCCGGCGTGAGGCGCACGTGACGAGACCCGCTCCCGACCCGCTCAAGATCCCGACCCCGCCGGACCTCTGGGGCGCGCGAACGCCCCGCCTGAGGCGCGGTGGCACCGTCCGTGCCCATCACGCCCTCCCGCGGACCAGCACGACCGCGACCCATGTCCGGCGGGGCTCCGGGCTTTCCCGCAGCACCGAATCCAGGCTCCTCGGGTGGGAGCGATCCGCCACCGTCGAACGCTTCCAAACGTTCGCCGATCTCGCGGTCAACTCCCTCACCCCTACTGCTATGCGCAGCACCCAGCGGCTCGACTTCCTCGTGCCGGTCAGCGGCAACGACGACCAGCCGTTCTCGGAGGCCAGCTTCGCCGCCTTCGAGGACCTCCTCGTCAACGTCGCGGGCGGATTCACCCGCCGCGGCGACGTCACCGGCGCCTGGCGCTCCCCGAGCGGCCAGCTCTTCCGGGACCGGTCACGGAGCTACTCCGTCACCGTGCCGGCCGACCGCGCCGAGGCCGTCGCGTCCACCCTCCACCGCGTCATCACCGACCAGTTCCGCCAGGAGGCCGTCTTGATCGAGGCGACACCAACACTCTCGGCGGCGTTCTGACGGCGATGGCGGACGCACCCCACCCAGGAGTACGCCGACCGGGACCCGCCCCGTGCGAACCGCCTGCAGCGTCTGGTGCACACCTGAGTGGTGACACCGGGGCGCATGCGGGAGACCCGGAGACCACGGGGCGGGCCCGGCCACCGGCGGCCCGCCCACGGCGAGACCCGCGAGATGAGGTGGACCTCGCTGCGCTGGACATCCCGGGCCTCATGTTTGTCGGCGCGCACCAGACGGTGCTCCAAGGGCAGATCGCCGAGGAGTGCTACCGCGACAGGAGCGAGGCGGTGCTCTCGCGCCGCGTCCATCGGTGGTTGAAGCACAAGCTGGTTGGCGTCGACAGGTTCATGGCCATGGGGTGCAACCAGGTCTGGCTCACCGAGAAGGGCGCCCGCGTCCTGGTGGAAGGCGGCCACGCGCGGGCGGGCGACCTCTTCGCCCGCACCCGCCCCATCGCGCCCAAGGACCTCAGCCACCACTTGACCATCGTCGACCTGTCCATCCTCGCACGCCGTGGCGTGCCATTCGGCGCCAGGGTGATTCGCCCCTCGTGGTTGCTCCAGCGGGCACTCGTGCCGCCGCCACCTGCCATCCCAGATCTGCTTCTCGCGGCCAGAGACAACGGCGGCCCCGGGATGGTCGTGCTGGCATACGAGGTCGACCTCGGCACCGAGCCGCTGAAGGTGTTCGTGCCGAAACTGGCAGTGCTCGCTGACCTCCTGCCCGCATGGGCAGGTGGCAGCTCGGCGCGGGTGTGCATCCTCACGCGTGGCGCGGGGCGGGCTGTCGCGATCCGCCGAGCAGTCATCGGTCTCGGCGTCCCCATGGCGGTCGAGCTGCTGCCGCGAGCGGCTGGACGGGCCGGCCTCGCAGCCCTGGCCGAGGTGCTAAGTCGAGGGGGTGGTGGCTTGCGTGTGAATGGCACGTAAGTATTATCTCTGGCTAGAGTTCTCCAAGACGGGAGGACCCTAGCTTCAAAGAAGGTCAGACGCGACAGCAGCCTTCAAGCTGGTTGTGCTCTGCTCGGATGGGGCAGGGCTGGTCTCTGCAACGGCCGCGGCGCTGAGGCAGGCTCGGCGCCAGAACGTGGTGCTAGGCTAGACATGATGTGGCCTCCGGCGCTCCGATCCAAGCCGAGGAGGGCTTTGCCTTGATCGCATTGTCCCCCGCGCGATTCCTCAGGTTCCACCCGACTCGTTCAGGCCTCAGCCCAGCTTGCCCTGAGAGCATCCCCCTCGCCGCGCTACTCCTCAGGGTCGCACTCCTGATTGGTACGCTCATGATCCCGGGCGTGGGTTCGCCCGACGACCAGAGCGGCACGCTTGTCACCATTGAGGGCGTCATGACTGTGTCTGTCCCACCCACCCTCGAGGTGCAGAGCAGCCGGTACAGAGGGCTTCTCGACAAAGCCGGCGGGCAGGTCACTCTCCCGGCAAGTGGGGAACCGCTGATACTGCAGCAACGAGGCCTGAACGATGTATCTCAAAGTGCTCTAGGAACCTATGTGCGCGTGATCTTCCGTACCGAAGGGTCCAGCGAGACCCCAGGTCTGTGTCTCCGTGGCAGCGGGTCACCGCTGTTTTCGTCTGAAGACCTCGGGGAGATGGAGCCCGTGTTCAGAGAACAAATGCAGGCCGAGTTCTCGGGTGCTACCGACGGCCAGCGGCTGGTCGCGTGGATGTGGTTGAAGTTAGAGACAGTCAACGAGATGCAGGCGCTAGCCGTGCACTATAGTCGCCAGCTGAAGAGCAACCCGCAGGTTCTGGTCTGGCGCTACCTCTTCTTCAACAACGACTGGCAGCATATCGTTGACGTCTCATACCGGGAAGTCGAGGCCGCAAGGTGGGAGCCCGAAGTTCGCAAGGTGCTCGCCAGCCTCAGGTACAACGATCGGTGCGCATCCAGGACCAGCTCCTCATCGCTGCCGACTCAAGCGCCGACGGTCCATGCAAGCATGGGATCAAGTGGATCGAAGATGACGCCCCTCCTACTCGATCTGTGTTGGCTAGCGGTCGCGTATTTCGCCACGCGGGAGGTGGTGAGGCGCGCTGGGCGAGGCAAGGTCGGCTGCGCGGCCACATGGGTTCTTCCGCTCGTCACGCTGCTTGTCCTCAAGACTCTCTACCGCACGTTCTACGCTTTCACCTCTCAGACCGAGCGGACCCTCGCGTCCGTCGTGCCAGCTGTTCTTGCGCTTGTCGTCGGCCTCGTCATCGTAGCTCTCGACGTTCGCAGAAGGCTCAAGCAGCCGAGTTCCGACGCCCATGATGTCGACCAAGCCTAACTGTGCGTGTCGGCGCGAGCCCGAGAGGTGGACGGCGATGAGGGCACTCGTTGTTTGCCTGGCCGTGATCATGACTTCCGGTGGTTCCGCTATAGCTGGAACGGAGTCGGTCGAAGTCGTCAAGACGTGGGACGACAACGCCATCATCGGTCGGCGTAACGGGGACATGTACCTCATCGAAAAGGGCACCGGCTGCATGTCCTTGGGTCGCTACGAAGGTAGGGATGTACTTGTCGTCTCACCGGGGTCGTTCCTTGGTGTGGGGTCGGCATTGCTCATTCCTGAAGCCGATCAGCGGTGCCGAGTCTGGAATGCTGAGCTACTCTCAGGCGCCACCGGCAGGTCATCCCCCGCAAGTCCGCCCGTGCCCGTACCGACGCCGGTTGCCGGGAAGTCGAAGACCGGCGAATCGGTATCCCCCGAGATGGTGACGATTCGCAAGGCGCTGCGCCTTGTCGGTCTTCTACAAGGCTCATCGGAAGCGGCGCCCTCAGCCCAAACGATCACGGCCTTGGACGAGTATCGGAAGTCAAAGGGGTATCCCCTATCCGAGGATGGCCTGCGCAGCGCTCTGACTGCCCTTGCCCTGGACGTCGTCGCGAAGAATCCCAGCGATCAGAATGCGCGCCGGGTCTCGTTGGAACTATTGACGGTGGTCCCTGCATCTGATGCCGGCCCCGGCCTTCAATCACCCGCGTCGCCTCCAGCGGCATTACTCCATCAGGATTGTGAGGACGGTCATTGGATCGCCTCGGTGTCGAGCGATGGCGAAATCGTCACGCTGGAAGATGGTTCGGTGTGGGAGATCGACGCCCTGGATCGTCTGGACTCCATGCTGTGGCTTCCTACTGAGAGCATCACTCTCTGTGGTGGCCGCTTCATCAACACAGACGCTGGCGATGCTGTCGATGCGAGGCGTATCGACTGAGTGCGGCGGCAAGACATTGCGCCAAGGTCAGCCCTGCGTGAGCGACGCTAGTGCGTGGTCGCCCGCACGGTGGCGGCTCGCCTCTCATACTGTGCCGCGTCGTGTTGCCTTCCGGTCTGCCTCAGGAGGAGAGCAATGTTCTCGAGGCACTGTGCCACCTCGGGGTGATTCGGCCCGAGGGCACGTTCCTTGATGCTCAACGAGCGCATGTAAAGAGGTTCAGCCTCGGAATACCGACCTAGGCTGAAGTAGAGCACGCCGAGGTTGTTGAGGCCCTGCCCAACATCGGCGTGGTCTGGGCCCAGCGCCTTCTCAGAAATCACCAGTGAACGCTTCAGCAGCAGCTCAGTCTGCGCGTACTGGCGCTGGGAGTAGCACAGGACAGCGAAGTTGTTGAGAATCGGCACGAGGTCAGGGTGGTTTGGTCCGAGGGCGGTCTCCTTGATCGACAGTGCCCGCTTGAAGAGGGGTTCGGCCTCGGCGTAGCGCCCTTGGTTTCGGTAGAGATCGGCAAGGCCGTGCAGGGTAGTGCCCACGTCGGGGTGATTTGGGCCGAGAGCGACCTCCTTGATGGACAGCGAGCGCAGGAGAAGCGGCTCAGCCTCGGCGTATCGGCCTTGCGCGCAGTACAGGGTACCGAGGTTGGTGAGACAGCCGGCGATGTCAGGCTGATTCGCGCCGACAGCCGCCTCAAAGACTGCCAGGGCGCGCTGATAGAGCGGCTCAGCTTCGTCGTAGCGACGCTGCAAGCGGTACAGCTCCGCGAGGTTGTTGAGGCTGACTGCGACATCACGGTGATTCGCTCCAAGAGCACGCTCTCTGATCTCCAGCGCCCGCCTGAGGCCCAGTTCCGCCGTCTCGAACTGGCCCTGGGCTTTGCACACCAGTGCGAGGTTGGTGAGTGTCGGCGTGAGATCAAGGTGATTGGGACCTCGGACCTTCTCCAAGATCGATAGCGAGCGCCCAAGCAACGGTTCCGCCTTGGCGTACTGGCCTTGGGCCTTGTACAGCGCCCCGAGCGTGTTCAGGCAATCCGCAACGTCAGGGTGGTCCAGACCGGACTCCTCCTCAGCCACGCGCAGCGCCTCTGTCGCGACCGCCGTGGCTTGTTCGTAAAGGCCGCGCTCGTAAAGCGACACTGCTTCCCGATTGAGGGCCGTCAGACGGGACGCGTATGCCTGTGTGTGACCGGGTGCCTGCTGGCTCTCGCCCGGACGGCCACGAGCAAGTCCCCTTATCGCATAGGCCAGACCGATGCACACCGCGGTCGCGAGTGCCAGCGCGCCCAGGAGGAGGAGCAAGCCCGAGCTGCCGGACCGCGCCCGCTCTACCTGATGAAGCGGCTGTTGTTCCGCCTCCGGCTCTTGACGCGAGGGCTGGCCACCGTGGAGCGAGACTTCGCTCGCAGTGTGCGGGGTGCCAAGCCTCGCCGAAGCGAGCCCTTGACCTGCTCGGGGAGCGGGCGCAGCTGAGAAATGCGGGTGCTGCTCATTGGCTCGCCACTCCCTGCCGTAGCTGATCAAGCATCGTGGGTGAGTAGCGATGAAAGCGACGGCTTCCTCTCGTGTCATGGGACCGTGGACCTGCTCGTCGAGGCTGAGCCAATACGTGCTGAAGGGGTGCTTTGGATCGCCTCCCGAAGCCGCATGGGGCGTCTCTCCGCCATGTGCAGAAATCTGTTGTGTCGCTTCTGCGCGCTCGCCCGCTGAGCCAACCGGTGCATTGCAGTTGGGACAACGAGCGATGCCGGTCGGCAGGACAGCACGGCACCATTCGCACCGCAGGTCCGGCTCTGTCATTGCCATACCTCCTTCGGGCCCTGACCTCGGGGCTGGGCCAGCGTCGCCCGCAGGCGCGAGCGAGGAAGATCCGAGACCTAGGTGCGGCATCTGCTGATTGGCGAGCTGCGGCCCCTGGGCGGGTTTGGTGACATTGCGCGTGGGTCGCCGAAGACCGGTTGACGTGAGCGCATAGGTGAGTACCGCCATTGAGGCTGCAGTGACTCCAACGACATCCGCATGCACGCCCAAGACGGCGCCCGCGAGCCCGACGATGGCTGCGCCGATCAGGCAAACGACCACCGCCTGGGCTTCGCCCAACCTGCGTCTTCTAATTGCATAGCGAAGGACGGCAGCCGGGAGGGCTAGGCCAAGCGGGATCAGCATGGCGAGGCCGAAGCTCTGGATCATCGCAGCGTGCCACGCAGCTCGGCCTGCGTGCGTAGCCATCATCTCCGCGATCTCTCCTGCCGGCTTCAGCGATCCGAAAAGCACAAGGAACATCGACGCTACTGAACCGAGGTAGGCGCCGACAGCGCCGCCAATCACATAGCCAAAGACGATCACGGCCCCGTACATGGCGCCGTTGACCCAAGCCTCGGTTAGCCAGTAGCCGAGGCCCTCAAGAGAGGACGCGGCTGAGGCGAAAGCTGGGGCAGCCGAGACCGCGGCGAGAGCTAAGCAAGTCGCGATCAGCCTGGTTGGTGATTTGACGCCCATCGTAGCCTCCAGGTCCTGCTCAGCTCGTTCATGCCAGCTTAGGACACCTCCCGGTTTCGGGACAATGAGGAGGCACTGCGATCGGTTTGGGTTGCATGCCCCTGGACAGTCACACTGCTGGGTCCTCGGCGCATCTAGCGTGGTCAACGGGAAGACGGCGGGATGGTTGCGACCATCCCGCCGTTGTTTGGAGAAACCCCGCGGGGCCGCGAGGTGGGCGAAAACGGAAGCTACTCCCGGTCGCCGAAGCGTGTTGGTTTGCTCGAGGTCGCCGTCGGTCTCGCGTAGTAGTGGGCGCAGCACTCGGAATCCTATCGGCCGCGCTCGGAGGTGGATTTGATCCCGTCATCGAGGATCCCTTCTCTCGGGTACCTCGGTGACGGATTCGTTGGAACACCATGCTTGCGCAGCTACCACCCCTCGTCGGCGCGCATGTAGTCGGCGGCGGTGGTGCAGGCGTCGGTGAACTCGTCGTCGCAGTCCTCCTCGTCGCCGGTGTCGACCGGGATCTCGCCGACGATGTGGTAGGCGCAGCGGGCGCACAGGGTGGCCGTGCCGTCGAGGTCCGGGTCGTCGTAGGTGTGCACGTCGATCGTGCAGCCGCACTCGTCACAGGTCACAGGGCCTCCCTTCTGTTGGGTTGCGTTTGGGCGGGGCGCCTCACATCACGGTCGGCGGCGCCGCGCCAGCCTTGAGGACGGCGTCGGCGGCCTTGAAGATGCGCACCGCGGACCGTTCGGGAAGAGGCTGGTTGCGGCCGTACCAGTGCTGGATGTAGCCACGGGCGTACTCGGTGCCCGGCAGGCCGAGCGTATCGAGGCAGAGGAGCGCGACGCTCTCTGCCTCCGCCTCCGCGATCGACCTCGGGGTATCAGCTTTGTCACCGCCGGGCTGCTGGTGGCCGAGCAGGATGTGGCCGACCTCGTGGAAGAGGGTCTTCCACGGCGCCTCCGCAAGCGGGCTCACCGCGACCGCGCGATCCACGGCGTAGCCTTGGATGTTGCCGTCAGGGTGGTCGAACGGGATCTCGGTGATGCCGAGCGCCTCCAGGGCGCGGGCTTTGTCCCAGCTCGGCAGCGGCTCCTCGGGCGGACACGTCGGCCCCTCGGTTTGGGCCAGCACGAACCAGTACGGCTTCCACATGTAGACGGTGCGCGTGGGCCGGCAGGCGCGGTCGGGGTCGGCGACGTCCGCCGTCTTGTCCCGGACGGTGACCGGCATGCAGAGCCACAGCGCCCGCTGGCCCCTGGTCACCCTGCGACCGAGCCTGTTCCACTTCTTGAGGGTGGCGATCGGGCCGGGTGTGATCCTGCGGGCGTAGCACTGGCAGAGAGCCGCCAGCTGGTTGCCGAGGCTGTACGCGGGGAACCGGTGGTACGCCTCGAGGAGGAGGCCGGGCTGCTCCACCGCTTCGGCGAGGAGCTGCGCCCAGCGCGGGGCGGTGCTGACGGGTGGCATGTGACCTCCTTCCAGTCGCGCTTCGAGGAGTCAGCACCCGTGGTCGGCGGCGGAGACGACCCATGAGGGCAGGTCCCCGCTCGCGTCGTCGTGGGTGTCGAAGTAGCTGTCCAGGATGCGGTTCAGTAGGAACGTCATCGGCAGCTTCCGGTGGTGTGCCTCGTTGAGCTGCGTCTTGAGCTGGTAGAGGCGCCGGACATTGCGGTCCTCGATGAACGGTTGGTAGAGGCCGACTCTCGTGTGACTCATGGGTCTCCCTTCTGGCCGGAATCAGCCGCGTGGAGGGCGCTGGGTTGTCGGATTCTCAGTCGAAGAGCGAGAGCTGGCCCGTGACCACCACGGCCGGGACTAGACGCGGCTTTGCCCTGGCGGCGCGGCGGTCCGTGGCGA
Source organism: uncultured Thermoanaerobaculia bacterium (assembly GCA_964438135.1). GTDB lineage: Bacteria > Acidobacteriota > Thermoanaerobaculia > Thermoanaerobaculales > Sulfomarinibacteraceae > CAYTJW01. Next base: position 4,689 of record CAYTJW010000028.1, on the reverse strand, counting down.
CCTGCTCCCAGAAGGCCCGGCGCCGCGCCTCTTCCTCAGGGTCGGCCGCGGGCATCGAGACAACGACGGGGCGCTGGGTCGTCGCGGGCACCACCAGGATGCCCGCCGGCGCGTCGATCGCTGCGGGCGGGGGCACGACCAGGCCGGTGACCGGCTCGGCCTGCGGGAACGCGAGGAGCGACACGCGTCTCGCGATCTCGAGTTGGACGTCGCCGGTGACTCGCTTGAGCAGCTCGGCCACGTCGGTGAAGCGGGCGCGGCCGTCGATCGCGTGGCGGATCGCCTCGGCCTTCTGGAGGAGGATCTCGTGCATCACCTGGTCGATGGTGTCGCGGGACAGGAGGTACGAGATCTCGACCACGCGGGTCTGGCCGGGCCGGTGGACGCGGTCCTCGGCCTGCTCGGTGGCCTCCGGGCTGTACTCGAGGTCGACCAGGACCACGTGGTTAGCCGCGGTGATGGTGAAGCCACGGTTGAGGCAGTTGAGCGAGGCGACGATGGCCGTGGTCTCCGGGTCGCGCGAGAACTCCTGGATCAGCTCGAAGCGCTTCGAGGTCGGCACGTCCGCGGTGATGGGGAGGATCTTGAAGCCGGCGCGCTTGAGGTGCTGGACGATCGCAGCCACCATGACCCGCAGGCCCGAGAAGACGATCGCCTTCTCCCTCCTGTCGCGGGCGGCCCGCACCAACTCGCGGACCTTCTCGAGCTTGTTCCAGGTGGCGGCGTCGAGCACGCCGCGGTCGAGGTAGTCGACCGCGACCGGGCAGGTAGCGGCGTAGCGGAGCTTCCAGAGGGCGTTCGAGATGACGCCCATGTTGGGGTTGCCCTCGTTCTGGCGCAGCGCCTGCTGGATCTCGCGCTTCGCCCACTCGGCGTAGTCGGCGTAGAGGGTGGCGTGCTCGTGGTCGAGACCCAGGACGATGACCTGCCGCTTCTTCTCGGGGAGGGTGAAGATGTCGTCCTTCCGGCGCCGGATAGTGAAGGAGGCCATGAGCCGCCAGAAGCGGTTGAGGTTCGAGACCTCCGGGAGGAGCTTCGCGCGCCCCTCGTGGAGGCTCTCCTCGAACTGCCGGGTGACGAACTCGTAGGTGCCGAACTCGTCCAGGAAGCGCTTCGAGCCGCCGCGGTAGGCGTACGGGAAGAGCGGCGTGTCGAACCCGAGCAGCCACGACACGTTCCAGAAGACGTCGATGGGGTAGCCCTTCATGAGGGTCCCGGTGAGGATGAGCTTGCCCTTGGGTCTCAGCGCCCGCACGGCCCGGCCGCGCAGCGTGTTCTTCGACTTGGCCACCTGGGCCTCGTCGACCAGCACGGCGCCGAAGAGCTTCTTCATCCGCTTGTAGGCGGGCCACTGGTGGACGTCCCGCGAGACCGTCCACGCCTGGTAGCCGCACGCGCCGCAGTGGCCACCGGTCCAGAGCGCCTCCTCGCCACACGTGGGGCACGCCTTCACCACGTCGGCGTAGGCGCGCTTGCAGACGCAGCAGGTGGCCTTGCGGTTGTCGAGGACCTCGTGCTGGATCGACCCGTCTTTGGCGAAGGAGCGGCACTCCCACGAGTCGTAGATGCGCGGCCCGGTGAGGGCGAGGAACTCGAACGAGGTGACGTAGAACGTCGTCTGCTCCGGGTGGCGGCCGGCACGCTTCTCCTCGGCGAGCCGGGAGACGAGGTGGTGGGAGGTGAGCCGCGAGGCGGGGAACCCGAACGATCCGAGCTCATGGAGCCAGTTGTCGACGAGCGACGATTGGCAGACGACGAGCACCCGCTTGAAGCCCCGGGTGGCCGCCCAGGCCGCTGCGGTCACGGTCTTGCCGCCGCCCTGCTCGTAGCCGAGGTAGCCGAACGGTTTGGTGGCGAGCCGCGCGACGTCCTCCTGCTGAAAGGGAAAGAGGAACGGGAAGCGCGCGGCGACGACCCGCCGGTGCAGCTCGACCGAGCGCGGCACGGTTGCCTCGAGGTCGGGCGTGTCCGGCAGGGTGAACGCCGCCGTGAGGAGCGCGACGTCGTCGACCGACACCTCGCGGAAGACCCGGGGGCCGGCGTCGGTGACGACGGAGAAGGAGAGGTAGCCGCGGTCGACCGAGGTGGTGATCTGGACCTCACGGCGGGCGGTGTCGTCCCAGACGGTCTCGACCTTGGCCACCTCGCGGTTCCTGACCCAGGATGGCCGCAGGTGGTAGGACCGGCCGGCCGTGAAGAGCACGCTGTCCCCTTCGCGCACGGTCTCCTTCGCGGTGTAGGCTCGATCCTCGATGTAGGCGAGGCGCTGGTGAGCCTGCGGGGGGTAGGTCGGCGTGCGCAGGAGCTGGTAGCGGCCATGGAGGCGGATGATGCGCTCCCGGTCGCGGTCGGGAATGGCCGGCTCGAGCCCGAGGGCAGACAGGGTGGCCGTGGCGGCCCCGGGGCCCAGGGTGACTAGCGAGGCGGGCGAGAGCGTGGCCGACACGACGCCGTGCTCGATGCCGCGGACCGGGTCGAACGCCGTGACCGTCTCGTCGAGGAAGGCGAGCAGGCCAGTGACGTCGGCGGCCGCGGTCACGCCCCGTGGCGTGACGCGTGCAGCCCTCGACGGCGTGACGGTGAACAGCCGGGAGAGGACCGGCACCGGTGGCGGCGACGACTGCGGGATGTGGTCGTTCTCCGGGTCGAGGACCTGGGCGAACGCGGCTCGCACCGCCTCCTCGAACTGGCCGGCCTCGGCCGTTGCCCGAAGCGGCCTCCAGGTCGCGGCGGCGTAGCGGTACTCACGGCGTGCGACGACGAGGTCGACGTCGACCGCGATGCCGTACTCCTCCTCGAACAGCCGCGGCAGGGTCACCTGCACCAGGCCGGTGAAGTTCTTGAACAGGTTCTCGCGAAGGGCGCGGTCCTTGAGGTTGGCGAAGGTGGAGGTGGGAATGATGGCGACCAGGTAGCCGCCGTAGGTGATCGCCCGAGTGCAGATCTCGAGGGTGGCGCCCTGGCTCTCGATGAGGCCGCCTGAGGTCTCGCAGGTCCAGGCCTCGCCGGGGTCAGGCGGCGACCAGTAGATGTTGTACGGCGGGTTGGTGAGGACGATGGAGAACCCGGTGAGCAGGTGGCGGTAGTCGAGGACGTCGCCGGTGCGCACCGCGCCGGCGCCGATCGCCTTGGCGGCGTTGCGGGCCGCGACCTCGTCGAGCTCGATGCCGAGCACCCGGGCACCCGACGCCGCCCACGGGGCGAGCAGGCGGCCGGACCCGCAGGTGGGGTCGAGCACCGAGATGCCCGCCGCGCCGCGGTCGGGCAGGAGCGGGCGGAGCAGCTCGAGGAGCAGCTCCGAGAGCCACAGCGGCGTGAAGTACTGTGCGTGTTTGCTCTTGTTGTACTGCCGGAACGACAGGGCGTGGTTCGCCTGACGGCCCGCGTAGGCGGCGCCGTCCAGGGGGGCAGCTTCGGCCATGGTCGGGGCCTCCTTTCGCGGGCGTGGTTCCGTGAGGAGGGGGCTGGCCGGGGAGATCCCGGCCAGCCCCGAGGGGAGTGGCGGTGGATCGGGCACCTCGGTGCCGTGACGATGGGTCATGGCGCCGTATCACCGTTGGCGAGGCGCTCGGCTGTCTACTCGAACGCCTGACCGGCTCTCACGATGGTCATGACCCGCTGGTGGAGCACGGACTCCTCTGGATGGCGGCGGCCGCGCATGACCGCGATGTCGGCCGTTTCGCCGCAGGTGTAGGAGGTGGCGACCCAGGACGCGCACTGCAGGTACGTGACGCGCGTAGTCCAGGCGACGTTGCCTGGTGAGAGCTGGACGGTGAAATGTCGGGCCCACTGAACACGGGAGGACCTGAGCGGCTTCTGAGTGGGTACTGGCCGCTCGTGCGACGTCGGCAGACGCTCGGTCGGGGCTGCTCAGGCGACGAGCCCCATCAGCACAAGCTCCTCGGCGCCGTAGACCGCACTGGCGCCGCACGCCTCGCACTCATACTCACGGGCGTCAGGCTCCACGCCGTACGCGGCGGCACCGCAGGCGGTGCAGAAGCCGCCGCCCTCTTCGATCGCTTCCTCGATCTGCTCGAGGGAGAACTCCATGGTCGGTCTCCTCTCTTGTTTCTCGTGTGCGGGAACGGGGTTGGTCCTCGTGACGCGATCCGTGTCCCTCCCGCACCGCCCGGCGGTCGAGCGGTGCGCCGGACGTGACGCCGAAATCGCGGCGCCGCGGTCGTCACAAGCAGCAGTTCTTGACCGCCCTCTCGGCGATCGGAAACGAGAGGTCTCGCTCGATGCCCAGGCCGAAGCGCCCGGTGACAGCCTCGAGCTCGGAGAGGGCGGTGTACCCCCACTCGTCAAGGTCCGCGCCGAGCGGCGAGACGCAGTAGCCGAACAGGAGGAAGTCGTCCCCGTCAGGCTGGCCCTCGGTCGCGTAGAACGTGAACCGGCCGCTGGGGTCGAAGTACTTCGCGACGACGAGGGCGGCGTCGCGCTTCGCGTCCTGGGAGTGCAGCGGGAACCTCTCGAACGCTGCGCGAAGCTCGTTGGTGAGCAGCTGCATGACGTGGCTCCTTTCGGTTCGCCGGGTGAGTCCTCTCGGGGTGCGTTCTGCGAGCGAGCTAGGCGGGCTCAGTGCCGGTGTTCGCGAGGGCGTTGAAGGCGTCCTGGGCTGCGCGGATCTCCCGCAGAATCCAGACCTCCTGACCTACCCCCCGGTGACGGCTCGCGGCCGATAGGGTT
>CAYTJW010000027.1:0-19614 GCA_964438135.1 uncultured Thermoanaerobaculia bacterium | reverse complement strand
ACCCTCGTACACCCCGAGCCCTGGCACGCAACGCTCTCCGTTTGAGCGAGATGGCCCCTGAGACCGGGGCCGGCCTGCCAGCCCCGGCGACATGCCGCCGCCTCGGGGCGCCTCGCTCGGCCCTGGTCAACCAACTGACAGAGTTGAGGTTGGGCCCGTCGCCAGCGGGTGGCACGGTGCCTGCCGTGGGAAGCGGCGAGTGCGCAACAGGAGGTGCACGATGGTCCGATCAGCGCTCGCGGCCCTCTTCCTCACCCTGGTCGTCGCCCTCGCGGCGACCGCAACCTCGGCCGAGTGCGTCGGCCGCCTGGCCGAGCACCACCCGCCGCCGGCGGTCCGGGGCATGAGCACCGACGACCCCGGCTTCCTGGCCCGGTACTGGGCCTGGGACGACCTCAACCGCCGCCGCGGCGGGCAGGACGCGCCGGCCCTGGTCGACACCGGCCACGGGGTGCTCCTGGCCGAGCTCGACTGGTCGAACGCCGACGTCTGCCTCGACGGCGGGCCGGTGGGGCGGACCGCGGTCCTGCTCGAGGCCCTCGACGCGGACGGCTGGGGGGTGTGGGCGCTCGTCAACCTCGGCGCCGACGCCGGGGGCGACGTGGACGTCGACGCGGCCCAGAAGGCCCTCGGCCAGGTCTGGAGCCACGCGGTGCCGGTGCCGCAGCCGACCATCGAGTCCCTCGAGGTCGACCCCGAGCGAGTGGTGGTCCACCTCCGCTGGGCGCTGGACCCGGCCGGCGAGGCCCTGTCCGACCTCGAGGGCGACCTCGGCTGTCCCCTGCCGTCGGTGCGCGGCTTCGCGGTCTACGTGGTCAACGGCCCGCAGGCGACGCCTCGCCCCTGGGACTGGAGCTTCGCCGCCGACACCGAGCCCGACGCCGCCAACGGCTTCTCCACCGACACCTCGGCGACGGTCGTCATCGACCGCGGTCTCTGGCCGCCCTGCACGGTCTGCTTCGGCATCGCCCTGACCTTCGACGGCAACGGCGACGCCCAGGGCGAGCTGCCCGACTCCCGCTCGGTCCACGGCCAGCACCTCGGCGCACCGTCGCCGTGGGTGGCGCTGCCGCCGCCGGGCGTCGACGTCCCGGTCGGCATCGTCGACCTCGAGGCCCACCTGCTGTCGCCGGGGCTCCTCGACCTCGCCTTCACCGGCCAGGCCGAGCCGCCCGGCGCGAGCTACCGGCTGTGGGCCGTGCGACCTGGCGCCTTCCGCCGCATCCTGAGAGCCATCCCGGGCGGCGCTGGCAGCTACGACCTCGAGCTCGAGCTGCCCCGCTGGTGCCGCGGCCTCCGCTGCCGGATCGAGCTGGAGATGCTCGACAGCCTGGAGCGGGTCGTCGACACCGAGGTGGTGCGCCCCCGCTGACCGGGGCCTCTGCCTGCCGGCGGGTCAGGCGCCCGCGCGGATTGCGGTCGCCGCTGACCTCATGGCAGCGGCACCGCCACCGCGTGGACGACGCCGGACTCCGAGCCGACGTGGGCGAGGCCGTTCGTCACGTCCAGAGCCGGGCTGCCGAGCGCACCCGAGCCGAGCGGCAGGGCGCGGTCGACGGCGCCGGCGGCGACCTCGACCTGGTAGAGCACCCCGTCGCCTCCCCCCACCAGGAGGATGTCGGTGCCGGGCACCCACAGCGGCGCCGACGGGCTCGGGATGGAGGTGGTCGACCAGGCGACGCCGGCGCTCGAGCCGTTGTCGTCCAGGGCCCACAGGATGTCGGTCGTGGACAGGTACAGCCGCGAGCTGCCGAAGTGGGGCCAGATCGAGCCCTTGACCGGGCCGTCGCCGCTCGACCAGGTCCACGCCGGCGTGACGGCGCCCGTGGCGTTGGCGTCGAGGGCGACCACGTCGCCGGCGGTGGTGCCGGCGTAGACCCGCGAGCCGTACAGGGTCGGCCCCCCGTCGACGTCCCCCACCTCCGCCCACCAGCGCAGGCTGACCGCGGCGCCGCCCACGTCGAGACCCCACACCGTGCGCGCGCTGCCGCCTGAGAGGGCGCGGCTGGTGAACACCACCCGCTCGGTGGCGTAGTCGACCAGCATGCCGGTGACGATGCCGATGCCCTGGCCGTCGCCGCCCTGGCCGACGGCGTTGGTGAAGGACAGCGCGCTCACCGGGGCGAGGGTCGCGGGGACGAGGGCGTGGACCGTGTTGGCGGCGCCCGAGACGCGGGTGCCGACGAACAGCAGGTCGGGCGCGCCCGGGACGAGGTCCGCGAACAACCCGACCGGGCTCGCGCCGAGCATCGACGCCAGGCTCCGCGAGGTCGACGCGCCGGTGTGGGCGTCGACGCTGTAGACCGAGCCGTCCTGGGAGGCGAGGAAGACCCGCGGCCCGGCGGCGAGCTCCACCACCGGCGGCCGGTGCTGGGCGGGCGCGTTCATGACCACGGGCGTCCACCCGTACGGGGCGGTGCGCGGCCACTGGCCGCCGCTCGAGGTCGGGTTCATGGCGTGCAGGACGCGGTCGTTGGACACCCCGTACACGGCGCCGGCGCCGATCGCGCCGGGGGAGAGACCGGGCTCGGCAAGTGCCGACGCGCCGGTGAAGTACCGCCACTTGGCCGGCCCGGAGGCGTCGAACGGGATGCCGGCGGTGGTGCGGGCGGCGGCGGTGCGGCCGCGGCCCGTCACGTAGGCGGCGTAGTAGTACGTCTGCCCGTTGTCCAGGCCGGTGTGGCTCAGGCTGCCGTAGCCGGAGAGCCCGAGGGCGGCCGAGCTGTAGAGCTCGGTCCCGTCCGCCGGGCCGGCCGGGTAGCGGTCGGTCCGGAAGCGGATGACGGTCGCGTCGTAGGCGCCGCCGGCCGGGTTGACCCACTCGAGGCGGTTCTCACCCGTGGTCGAGGTCGCGGTCAGGAACTGCACCGGCTGCGGCGGCGGCAGGCAGCGCATGTCCTGGCCGGCGCCGGTGTTGAGCGCGCCGCGGCTGTGCGCCGTCGGACCGGTCCAGGTGAAGTCCTGGTAGACGAAGCCGGGGCCGCCGGTCAGCTGGAGGGAGGTCTCGAGCGGCGGGTCGTCCGTCTCCCGGACGCCGATGTCGGTACAGGTCATGCCCACCGCGGCGCCGGACGCACCGGTTGCCTTGAACGTCCCCTCGTAGCACAGGAACTGCACCACGGCGCCGCTGCCGTCGACGAGCGCGATGCCATCCGGCGCGCCGTTCTGGATGCCGTCCTGCGGGTAGGTGAACGCCAGGGCGCCGTAGCCCGAGCCCTCGTCGGCGATCGTACCCGACAGGTCGCGGGTGTTGTAGCGCGCGCCGCCGCTGCCGTTGTACAGCTCCAGACGCCAGGGGCCGGCTCCGAGGTCGAAACCGGCCGGTCCCGCGATCTCGATGAACTCCCCCGTGTCCTGGCCGTCGTTGTCGTAGTGGATCTCGTTGACGAACACCGGCGTGCCCGTGCCCGGGTCGCACTCGGCGGAGGTCGTCACCGCCGCCTCGGCGGAGCAGGTGGGCCCGTTGCCGCACGGGTCCGTGGAGCACGCCCGGAAGTAGTAGGTGGTCTCCGAGACGAGGCTGGAGGCGTCGAGGCGGTGCGACGTCACGGCGGCGCCGTCCGTCGCGCTGTCCGGGTAGGGGCCGCCGGCGGCCGTGCCCCACTCCAGCAGGCTGTCGGCCGCCTCGTCGGTGGTCCAGGTCACCGCGAAGGAGGTCGCGCTGGGGGTCGCCGTCGGTCCGGCGCTGATGACCGGCGCCGCGGCGTCGTCGCCGTCCCGGGCGCTCGCCGACGCACCGCCGTCGCTGGTCGCGCCGTCGTCGTTGAAGGCCTCGACCGAGTAGCTGAAGGGGCCGCCGACGGTGCCGGGGGTGTCGACGCACGACACCGCCGTCGCGGGGAGGTCGCCGCCACAGACCTGGGTGCTGTCGCGGCGCACCCTGAAGCCGCGGTCGCACGACGCCGTGCAGCCGTCGCCCCACTCCGACGGCGTGGTCCACGTCACCTCCACCCCGGTCGCGGCGCAGGGGTCGAGGTCCGAGGCCACCGAGATGCCGGTGAAGGCCAGGCCGGTCGTGCAGACGCCGAGGTACAGGCACTCGACCCACTCCGGGTGGTCGACGAAGGGGTTGCGGTTGCCCTGGTAGCACCAGACCTGCTCGTTGCGGCGGATCTCGTCCGCGTCGGGCGGGTCGGCGGCGCTCCACTCGAGCAGCGTCGACAGGACGCCGAAGTAGGCCGGGCTCTGGTAGCTGCTGGTGCTGCAGTCCATCTGGCCGAGGGTGTCGGTGAGGACGAGGTCCGGCTCGGCGCCCATGGCGCCCGAGTCGCCGGCGTAGCGCAGGTCCATGTACATCATCGAGCGGGCCACGTCCCCCTTGCGGTGCTCCCAGACCTCCCACAGCTGGGTCGAGGTGGGCGAGCCGGGGCAGGAGATGGACCCGCCGCGACCCAGGTTGTCCTGGCCCGGGCCGCCGAAGCCGTTGTTGACGTCGGTCGGGTAGCTGGTGCAGCTGGACGTGCAGTCGTTGAACGGCTTGTTCCCGCGTGAGCTGTTGTAGCTCTGGTTGCCGGCGTGCAGGTGGTGGCAGTCGGTGTACGGGATGCGGCCGGGCCCGGACTCCGACGGGAAGCCGAACGACTGCGGCCACGCGTGCTCGCGGTTCCACGAGCAGCCCGACGAGCAGCCGTCGGCGTAGGCCTGGTTCTTGTAGACGTCGAGCAGCTGGGCCGGGTTGGAGGGGTTCTCGTCGGCGTTGTTGAGGATGTCCCAGGTGTCGGTGCCGCTCGAGGTGTACGGGAAGCGGGTGTGGTCGTCGACGACCGGGTGGAGGGTGGCGCGCAGGGTGGTCGAGCTGGTGTCGTCCACGGTCGCGTAGTAGGAGGACGGCGGCCCGGCGCAGCTGACCCCCCGGGCGGGCTCGCCCTCGGCCGGCCGGTTCGCGACCTCCACCCGCAGCGCCCGCGAGCACCCCTCGGCGACCCCCGGGGCCCCGTCGAGGTCGCCGTAGGCGAGGCCGCCCTCGGCCGCGGCCTCGAGCCAGGTCGGGAGGAAGCGCGCCCGCACCTCGACCTCGTACCAGCCTGGCGCGACCGGCCGGCCGGCGCGATCGCGGCCGTCCCAGGCGATCAGGGTCGGGGCGGACGCCGCGGTCCGCGTCAACCCGCCGGGCACCGTCGCCAGCGCCTCGGTCTCGCCCAGCCGGCGGACCTCGACCTGGAAGAGCGCGGACGGGTAGCCCACCAGCTCCGCCGACGCATCGCCCCGCTCGTCGCGCACCACCGCCCAGTCCACCGGCGGCAGCTGCTCGAAGTCGACCGCCAGGCGAACGACCAGGGTCAACGGCCCCTGCTCCGGGAAGAAGCTCCACGCCTGCGGCATGGCGGCGACCTGGAAGCCGGGGGAGCAGTCGGTCGACCACTCCGCCAGCGGGGCGGGGACGGCCTCGCCCGCCGCCGCGGCGAGCGGAGGAGCGGCGGCCAGGAGGCCGACGGCGACGCCTGCCGACAGTCTCGCGATCAGGTGCCAGCGTGATCGGCTCATGTGGGCTCCAGTCGCGGACAGGCCCGAGGCGCGCGAGGCGCCGGACCGGTGCGGCCGGGGTCGGCCGCCCGGACCCGCGCCGTGACCGCGCGACACGGTCCCCTCCACTCCCCCGGCTTCAGTATACCGTCGAGACCTCGGCAGCTTCGGACGAGCTCCAGCGCGGTCGCCGCGACCGCCAGCCCCCGCAGCCGCACCGCCTGCCCGGGTCGCGGGGAGAGCTCCGCGCCCCGTCGGCGTGGTATACTCCGGACCTGTCGGTCTTCCCGTCCCAGCCGTGCGGCCGGGCGGGGCTCGGTATATCGCGGACGTGGGCCGGGGGGCCCACCGAAGCAGCTCCAAGGAGGGGCAGCAATGAGCAGGCAGCACGGTTCGCTCGTCGTCGTCGTCGGCCTGGCCGCGGCACTCGGCTTCAGCCTCGCGCTGGGCAGCGTCGGAGCCGAGGACATCGCCTGGGACCTGGTCAACAGCACCAACCAGAACCTCGTCAGCTACTCGACCGACGCGCCGGTTTTCACGGCCCCCGGCGACGGCTTCCAGAAGTACGACGTCGACGTCGACCCCAACGCCATCCCCTACGCCCTGCTCGACGAGACCAACGGCGCCTTCCCGGCGGACGAGGTCGGCATCATCGACAAGACCTCGGACTTCGACGAGTTCTTCGGCATCTGCGACACGGTCAACAACGACAACCCGGACGCCAACCCGTACCACGCGACCTGGGTCTTCGACACCAGCTCCGCCAGCGGCGACATCGAGCTGTGGATCGACCTGGCGGCGATGGGCGACTTCGAGGCCACGGCCACCCCGGCCGACGTCTTCACCTGGAGCTACCAGGTCGACGCCGGCGCGCCCGTCCAGGTGCTCGCCGCGACGGTCAACGAGGACATCAACCAGACCTACACCATGGCGGACGGCACGACCCGGGTCCTGGACGACCCGCTGGTCGTCGCCGCGACGACGATGTCCAACCAGTTCACGACCTTCAACGTCCCGATCGGCGCCGCGGGCGCGCAGCTGACGGTGGTCCTCACCGCGGTCGCCGACGGCGGCTCGGAGGCCTACGCGGTCCGCAACATCAAGGTCACCGGCGCCATGGGCCTGTTCGCGGACGGCTTCGAGTCGGGCGACACCGGCGGCTGGGACGCGACCTCCCCCTGAGCGGCCAGGGTGCCCTTCCCCTCGCGGGCTTGCCGCCGCCGCTCGCGGAGGTGGTACACTCCGGGCGCCGGCGCTCGGGTTCGGGACGCCGGCTCGGGCGGAGGATCGAGCTCGCGGAGGTGGGCCGGAGGGCTCACCCGAGCACCAAGGAGGAGGAGGTGACAGCAATGACACGGCAGCGCGGTTCGCTCTCTCTCGTCGGCCTGTCCGCGGTGGTGGCGCTGTGCCTGGCTCCGGGCGCGGCGGTCGCAGACGACATCGCCTGGGACATGGTCTCCACCACCAGCCACAACCTCATCAGCCACGGCACCGACGCGCCGGTGTTCACCAGCCCGGCCAGCGGCTTCCAGAAGTTCGCCGTGGGCGTGTCGGCCAGCATCCCCTACGCGCTGGTCGACGACACCGCCGGGGTCTTTCCGGCGGACGCCATCGGCATCATCGACTCGTCCACGGACTTCGACGAGTTCTTCGGCGCCACCGACACGGTCAACAACGACAACCCGCCGCCCGGCGCCCCCTACCACGCCACCTGGGTCTTCGACATCAGCTCGGCCTACGCCAACCCCAGGCTGTGGGTCGACCTGGCGGCGATGGGCAACTTCGAGACCGGCGGCGGCGACGTCGTCTCCGACAGCTTCGTCTGGAGCTGGCAGGTCGACGGCGGCCCGGTGACGAGCGTGTTCGGGTCGAGCGTCAACGAGGACGGCAGCCAGACCTACACCATGGCCGACGGCACGACCCGGGTCGAGGACGACCCGCTGGTGGTCGAGGGCGTGACCATGTCCAACGCCTTCACCACCTTCTCGACCCCGATCACCACCGGCTCGCAGCTGACGGTCATGCTGACGGTGACCGCCGACGCCACCAGCGAGTCCTACGCCGCCCGCAACATCCTCATCACCGCCGACCCGCCGCCGCCGGGCCCGGAGGTGGTGGTGCAGTCGGTGGCCGCCACCGTCGCCTCCGGCATCGCCACCGCCCCCGCCGGCGTCGCCTCGCTGGTGCTGTCCGACTCGACCAACGTCACCCTCACGACCTCCGGCGCGGTCGGCGACAGCCAGTGGTCGTGGCAGCTGTCGCTCGTCGACCCGTCGGTCTCGGGCGTCGGCACCCTGACCGTGACCGACCTGGTCGGCGCCTCCGACGCCGAGGTGGTCAACCTGTCCGGCACCGGCCTGTCGATCGTGGTCGACCTCCAGTCCGCCACCGAGGCGTCGGGGACCGCGACCGCGGTCGCCGGCATCGCCTCGCTGGTCCTGACCGGCGCCACCAACATGACCCTCACCACCTCGGGCACGGTCGGCGCCACGCAGTGGACCTGGCACGTGCAGCTGGTCGACGTCGACCTGCCCGGCTCCGGCACCCTGGTGCTGACCGACCAGGTCGGCAACACTGCCGTCGAACCGATCGCCCTGAGCGGACCCCGGCAGAACATCCCGGCCCTCGGCACCGGCGGCATCCTCCTGTTCGTGCTGCTGCTCGCAGGGGCCGGCGTGGCGGTGCTGCGGCTCGGGGGGCGGTGACCTCGCGAGCCTCGCGTCCGACCGCCTGCAGACCACCAGCGGCGCCCCACCCCGGGGCGCCGTTTTTCGTGGTCGGTGGACGCCCGGGCGGGCCTCGACACCCGCCGGCTGGTAGGGTAAGGTTCCGCCGATGACAGGCCTCGGCCACCCGGAGAGACGGGGCAGGGAGCAGGGCCCTGCCGCCGCGCTCTCGACCGCGGCCGGGCGGGGACGCGCCCGCGCTGCGCCCCCGCCGGGCGGGCTGCAGCTCTCCGGGTCGAGAGGAAACGGCAACCGCCGCCCCTCGGGGGAGACGGCAAACCGAGCAAAGGAGTTGGGAATGCGCTCGATCCGTGTGTCACTGCTGGCCTGCCTGGTGGCCGTGTCCGTCGTTGCCATGGCCCAGGACCCGATCCCGATCTCGGAGGTGCGCAAGAACGACGGCATGGGCATCCCCCTGCTGCTCGACCAGGTGGTCACCGTCCAGGGCATCGTCACGGCCCCGTCCGGGGTCTTCCACACCTCGCGCACCGACGTCTACATCCAGGACTCAACCGGCGGCGTCAACCTCTTCCAGTTCCAGCCCATCGCGACCTACAACCTGGGCGACGAGGTCAAGGTGACCGGCACCGTGCTGGTCTACCGCGGCCTGACCGAGATCGAGCCGATCTCGGTCGAGCTGATCGCCGCCGGCCGCCCCCTGCCGCAACCGAAGGTCATCACCTGCAACGAGATGTACTACGGCTACGACTTCGACACCAACGTCGAGGAGAACGAGGCCCGGCTGGTCCGCCTCAACAACGTCACCTGGAACTCGACCAGCCTCGCCCTGACCGACTCGACCGGGACGTCGATGATGTTCATCGTCGGCTCGACCGGCATCCCCTACCCCACGGGCGAGTTCAACGTCGTCGGGGTGGTCAAGCAGTTCGACGAGAACCTGGGCGTGGAAGGGCCCTACTACCTCGGCTACGAGGTCCTGCCGCGCTACATCAGCGACATCACCTACGGCTCCGGGCCGCAGTTCACCACCTACCCGGTCCAGACCGACGTCGCCGTCGGCGGCGCCACCATCGAGTGGACCACCGACGTGGCGTGCGAGACCGTGCTCGAGTACGGGACGACCCCCGACTTCGAGCTGCCGCCGATCCGCCTCGGCAACTCCACCACCGACCACGTGGCCGTGCTCACCGGCCTGCCGTCGGCCACCCTCTACCACTGCCGGGCCGTCGCCGGCAGCGGTGACGAGGCGGTCGAGAGCCCGGCGATCACGGTCATCACCCCGGCGACCGGCTCCTCCGGCGAGGTCGAGGTCTTCTTCTCGCAGAGCGTCGACACCTCCTACTCCACCGGCGTGGCCGCGGTCCAGACCGACATCGGCGCGCGCATGGTCGAGCGCATCGAGGCCGCGGACCACTCCATCGACTTCTGCTTCAACATCCTCACCCTGGAGGAGGTCGCCAACGCGCTGGTCGCCGCCAAGAACCGCGGCGTCCAGGTGCGGGTGATCTACGAGGTCTTCGACCCCGCCGTCAACATCCTCACCGCCGGCGGGATCGAGGTCCGGACCGACCCCGACGCCGAGCACGAGAACATGCACAACAAGTTCGCGGTCTTCGACGCGGGCGACGCGGACGAGAGCGACGACTTCGTCTGGACCGGATCCTGGAACGCGACCTACAGCGGCACCCACTTCAACGCCGAGAACGTCGTCGTCGTCCAGGACGCGGCCCTGGCCACCGCCTACGCCATCGAGTTCGAGGAGATGTGGGGCGGCGCGTACAGCAACTCCACGGCCGACAACACCCCGCACCTGTTCCTGATCGGTGGCAAGCGGGTCGAGCAGTACATGGGGCCGAGCGAGAACCTCCGCGGCAAGACGGTCGACGCCATCGGCACCGCCGAGGACGACCTGCTGTTCGCGATCTACACCTTCACCGAGAGCGCCATCACCACCGCCTTCACGAACCGCATCGGCGCCGGGGTCGCGGTGCGGGGCGTGGTCGACGCCGTGGCCGCCGACTACGAGTACAGCCAGCACCAGCCCCTGATCACCGCCGGGGCCGACATCGTCCTCGACGACGTCGAGGGGGACGCGGCCGAGGATCAGATCCTGCACCACAAGTACATCATCTCCGACCCGTTCTCCCCCGCCTCGGACCCGATCCTGGTCACCGGCTCCTTCAACTGGACCAACACCGCCGCGGTGTACAAGAACGAGAACATCGTCGTCTTCCACGACCCGACCATCGCCAACCTCTACTTCCAGGAGTGGATGGCGCGCTACCACGAGGGCGGCGGGACCTGGGAGCCCGCCGTGGCCCCGGTGGCGTCCTTCACGTTCACGCCCGAGAGCCCGGCCCCGGGCGAGACCGTCACCTTCACCGACACATCCTCCGGCGCCCCCACCAGCTGGGCGTGGACCTTCGGCGACGGCGCCACGTCGAGCGCGCAGAGCCCGACCCACGCCTTCGCCGCGGCGGGCAGCTACACGGTCACCCTGACCGCGAGCAACGCCAACGGCAGCAGCACCGTCAGCCACACCCTCCTGGTCGGCGAGGCGCCCGAGCTGGGCGAGACCTACCTCGTCGGCGCGGCCGGCAACGCCGCCGGCACCGGCTCGCAGTGGGCGACCGACGTCGAGGTCAACAACCCGACCGCCAGCACCTTGAGCTACCAGTTCCTGTGGCTGCCGCGGGACACCGACAACTCCGACCCGACCCGGTCCGAGGTCTTCACCCTCGCCCCCGGCGCCAGCGCCCGCTACGAGAACGTCGTCGGCGAGGTCTTCGGCGTCTCGGCCTTCGGCGCCCTCGCCGTGGCCGCCGACTCCGACCAGGCGATCGTCATGAGCCGCACCTACAACGTCTCGGCCATGGGCACCTTCGGCCAGTCGATCCCGGGCATCCACACCGCGGACCTGATCCAGGCCGGGGAGCGGATGCGCATCGTCTTCATGACCGAGAGCCAGAGCGGCGCCCCCTCCAGCGGCTACCGCGCCAACCTCGGCTTCCAGAACGGCACCAGTGCCGCCCTGACCGTCAACTACGAGCTCCACTCCAGCGACGGCGCCCTGCTCGGCGACGGCACGGTCAACCTCCAGCCGTGGGGCAACACCCAGCTCAACCGGGTGCTCCAGGCCTTCGCCCCGGTCGACGGCTACGTCGACGTGTGGACCGAGGCCGCGGGCGGCGCCTTCGTCGCCTACGGCTCGGTGGTCGACAACGGCACCGCCGACCCGACCACCATCATGCCGACCCCGGCGGTCGACGGCAGCCTTCAGGCCGCGCTCGACCAGCTCTACTACGTCGGCGCGGCCGGCAACGCCGCCGGCACCGGCTCGCAGTGGGCAACCGACGTCGAGGTCAACAACCCGACCACCGCCACCTTGAGCTACCAGTTCCTGTGGCTGCCGCGCGGCGCCGACAACTCCGACCCGACCCGGTCCGACGTCTTCACCCTCGCCCCCGGCGCC
Source organism: uncultured Thermoanaerobaculia bacterium (assembly GCA_964438135.1). Taxonomy (GTDB): domain Bacteria; phylum Acidobacteriota; class Thermoanaerobaculia; order Thermoanaerobaculales; family Sulfomarinibacteraceae; genus CAYTJW01. The sequence continues at coordinate 7,992 of CAYTJW010000027.1, read as the reverse complement.
AGCGCCCGCTACGAGAACGTCGTCGGCGAGGTCTTCGGCGTGTCCGCCTTCGGCGCCCTCGCCGTGGCCTCCGACTCGGGTCAGGCGATCGTCATGAGCCGCACCTACAACGTCTCGGCCGCGGGCACCTTCGGCCAGTCGATCGAGGGTCTCCACGCGAGCCGCCTGGTCCCGGCCGACGACCGGGTGCGGATCGTCTTCATGACCGAGAGCCAGAGCGGCTCCCCCTCGACCGGCTACCGCGCCAACCTCGGCTTCCAGAACGGCACCAACGCCGCCCTGGTCGTCAACTACGCTCTCTACTCCAGCTCGGGCGACGCGCTCGGGGACGGCACGGTCGAGCTCCAGCCGTGGGGCAACACCCAGATCAACCGCGTGCTCCAGGGCAGCGCCCCGGTCGACGGCTACGTCGACGTCTGGACCGAGACCGCTGGCGGCGCCCTGGTCGCGTACGGCTCGGTGGTCGACAACGGCACCGCCGACCCGACCACCATCATGCCGGAGTAGCCGCGAGACGGTTTTCCTGCCACCCCTGCGGGCGGGGCCTCGGCCCCGCCCGTTTTTTTCGTCCCGCCGGTGAGGTAGAGTAGCCGGGTGTTGACGGAAGCTCCTGTCAGTCGGAGGGGGGAGTCATGAGGAAGTTCCTGGCGTCGATCTGTGTCGCGGCATCCGCAGCGGTCGCTCTCGCCCAGGGCGTGACGACCGGCGCGCTCCGAGGCGTGGTCACGGATCCCAACGGCGGCGTGCTGCCGGGCGCGACCGTGCAGGCCGAGCTGCTGACGACCGGCACCCGCTACCAGACCATCACCGACGAGGCGGGCCGCTTCAACGTCGCCAACGCCCGGGTCGGCGGGCCCTACGAGGTGGTGGTCACCCTGCCCGGCCTGCAGCCGCAGCAGACCAGCAACGTCTACGTGTCGCTGGGCGAGGCCACCGAGCTCAACTTCGTGCTGCAGCTGGAGGCGTTCACCGAGGAGGTGGTGGTCACCGGGACCAACCCGCTGATCAGCTCCTCGCGCATGGGCGCGGCCAGCAACGTCGGCGCCGAGACCCTCGCCGCCCTGCCGACCATCGGCCGCGGCTTCGAGGACTTCGCCCGCACCAACCCCATGATCACGGTCCAGCCCGACCAGGAGGACGGCCCGGCGGTGATCTCGGTCGCGGGCCGCAACAACCGCTACAACAACGTCCAGATCGACGGCGCCGTCAACAACGACCTGTTCGGGCTGGCGGCGAGCGGCACCCCGGGCGGCCAGAGCGAGACGACGACCATCAGCCTCGACGCGATCCAGGAGCTGCAGCTGGTCATCGCCCCGTTCGACGTCCGCCAGGGCGGCTTCTCCGGCGGCGGCGTCAACGCCATCACCCGCTCCGGAACCAACCGCCTGCACGGCGCGGTCTACGGCTACTACCGCGACGAGGACATGATCGGCAGCGGCACCAGCGAGTTCCCGGAGTTCGGCGTCTACACCGACCAGAACTACGGCTTCAGCCTGGGCGGGCCGATCGTCCAGGACCGGGCCTTCTACTTCGTCAACGGCGACCTGTCGGAGCGCGAGCAGCCCACCGGCTGGTCGATCGACGGCTCGACCGGCGAGGCCTTCGCCAACGGCACCCTGGCCGGGGACGCCGAGCGCTTCCGCCAGATCATGGCCGGCTACGGCCACGACATCGGCGCCTCGACCGAGTACACGCGCGAGACCAACAGCGACAAGATCTTCGCCCGGCTCGACTTCAACCTCTCGGACCGGCACAACCTGACGGTCCGCCACAACTGGGTCGACGCCGAGAACCTCCGCCTCTACCCGGGCGCCGACACCTACACCTTCCCGGCCTACGCCTACAACTTCACCAACGAGACCAACTCCTCGGTCGCCCAGCTCGACTCCCTGTTCGGCGACGACATGTTCAACCAGGCCCGCGTCACCTACCAGACGATCAAGGACCGGCGGGCGCCGGTGAGCGTGTTCCCCAGGGTGTCGGTGACCGACCTCGACGACGACAGCCACGGCTTCGTCACCGGCTCCGAGCGCTACTCGACCCTCAACTCCCTCGACCAGACGATCATCGAGATCACCGACGACTTCACCATGTTTCTCGGCGACCACGAGGTCGTGCTCGGCACCCACAACGAGTTCTTCGAGTTCGTCAACCTGTTCATCGAGAACGGCTACGGCGCCTACGACTTCTTCAGCCTCGACGACCTCGAGGCCGGCATCGCCAGCCGCTACTACTACACCTACTCGGCGGACGACGACCCCTACGACACCTTCAACGCCTACCAGCTCGGCCTGTACGCCGGCGACAAGTGGCGGGTGAACGACCGGGTGACCCTCACCCTCGGCCTGCGCTACGACCTGCCCAAGTTCCCGGACAAGCCCAACCGCAACCCCGAGACCGAGGAGCTGTACGGCTACCGCACCGACGAGGTGCCGGACGGCAACGCCCTCTGGTCGCCGCGCATCGGCTTCAACTGGGACGTCACCGGCGAGGCCAAGCAGCAGCTGCGGGGCGGCATCGGCGTCTTCTCCGGCCGCTCGCCCTACGTCTGGATCTCCAACAACTACGCCCGCAACGGCATCGAGCAGGTGGCGATCAGCGCCTCGGGCGAGATCCCGTTCAACCCCGACCCCTTCAACCAGCCGACCGAGATTTCGGGCGCCGCCGTCTCCACCCAGGAGGTCGACCTGATCGACCCGGACTTCGAGTTCCCGCAGGTGCTGCGCTACAACCTGGCCTACGACCACAGCCTGCCCTGGTGGGGCATGGTGGCGTCGGTCGAGGCGGTGCACGCCGAGAGCATGAACGAGATCCTCTACCAGAACCTCAACCTGGTCCAGGACGGCACCACCTTCGACGGTCGGCCGCACTACGCCCAGGTGAGCACCGAGTACTCCGGCGCCTACTTCCTCACCAACACCTCGGGTGGCAAGCAGACCAACGTCTCCTTCAAGCTCGAGAAGCCCTACAGCGACGGGTTCTGGGGCTACATCGCGTACGCCTGGGGCGACTCCGAGGTGGTCAACGAGGGCAACTCCTCCCGCGCGATCTCGAACTGGCAGTACATGGAGTCGGCCGACCCCAACAACATGGTCGCCAGCCGCTCCGACTTCGAGGTCGAGCACCGCTTCAGCGCCTCGGCGTCGTACAAGTTCAACCGCCGCAGCAAGTGGTCGACCACTGTCTCGGGCTACTACAACCACCAGACCGGCCGGCCGTTCACGGTCGTGACCTACTCCTCCTACCCCTCCTTCAACGGCGACTACTACCAGTACAACGACCTCTTCTACGTGCCCGCCAGCGCCGACGAGGTCCTCATCCAGGGCGGCACCTGGGAGCAGCTCGACGCGTTCATCAGCATGGCCGGCCTCGACTCCTACCGGGGCGAGATCGCGCCCCGCAACGCCTCGACCGGGCCCTGGCTGACCGACTTCGACATCAAGCTGATGCAGGACATCCCGGTCGGCTACGGCGACCTGCAGGTGACCCTCGACATCGCCAACTTCCTCAACCTGCTCGACGCCGACTGGGGCCACGTCAAGTACATGCCGTTCGGCAACATCCAGGCGGTCCGCTACGCCGGCCAGGACCCGGCCACCGGCAAGCCCATCTACCAGCTCCGCTACGAGGTTTCGCGCCCCGACGAGTACCCGATGTTCACGCTCGACAACGTGCGCTCGCGGTGGCGCCTCAAGCTCGGCCTGCGCTGGAGCTTCTAGCGCGCGCCGCGCGACGCGGCCCTCTGCCGATCGCCGGGGCCCGGGCGGGCAACCGCCCGGGCCCTCGCCGTCTCCCGGCCGGCCGGGGCGGGACCCTCCCCTGTTCACCGCCGCGGCGTTAGAATGGGCTCATCGCCCGTCCCGCGCGCCGGGACGGAAGGAGCGCCCATGAAGACCATCCGCCCCGCGTGCCTCGTCGCCCTCTCGGCCGTGCTCTGCCTGGTGGCTGCGGGCCCGCTCGCCGCCGCGACCCCGCCCTCCCTCGGCGAGTGGTCGAGCGAGTGCAACCCGGCCTTCCGCGTCGCCGCCATGCCCTCCGCCTGGACCTTCAACCCGGCCCAGGGGCCGCTCGAGGTCACCGCCCGGGTGGCGGTCGACTACCCGCTGCTGCCCGCCGCCGACTGGGAGCTCGAGCCGGGCCCGAGCCCGGACGAGCCGTCGGCCCGGCTGACCGGCTACCGCGACCTGCTGCTCGAGGCCCGGGTCCTCGCCGCGGGCGAGATCGAGCCCCTCGCCCGCCTCGACGGCCGCTGGTCGACCGACGACGGCAGCCGGGCGGTGGTCTTCGCCTGGGACGGCCGCGACTCGGCCGGCGCGCCGGTCCCGGCCGGCCGCTACGCACTCGAGGTCCACGGCCGCTTCATCCCGGTCTCGCTCGGGGTCGAGGCCGCCGGCCTCCGCTACCGCGACCTCGACGGCTGGGGCGACGTCGCCGAGGCCTGCTTCCGGGTGCTGCGGGTGGAGGTCTCGGAGGAGCCCCAGCCGCCGCCCGCGCGCGACGCCCGCTCGGCGCTGTGCCCGTCGCCGCCGCCGCTGCCGGCCAACTACTACGACACGGTCGACGCCTCCAGCTCGGCCACCCTGCGCGCGACCCTGCACAACGTCGTCGACGACCACGTCCGCTTCCCCTACACCTCGAGCTCGACCGACTGCTGGGACATCCTCAACGACGCCGACGAGAACCCCTCCAACACCGCCCAGCTGCTCGACGTGTACAAGAACCACGCCTTCGCCGACGGCTGCTCCTCGGGCTGCTCCTGGAACCGCGAGCACTCGTGGCCGCAGTCGTTCGGCTTCCCGGACGAGTCCGGCCCCGGCCGCATCCCCTACACCGACTGCCACCACCTGCGCGCCGCCGACGGCTCCTACAACGGCTCCCGCGGCAACAAGCCGTTCAACAACTGCACCGTGGGCTGCACCGCCTACCCGACCGAGGTCAACAACGGCTTCGGCGGCCCCGGCCACGACAACCTGTCGGTCGGCGGCGCGGTCTCCTGCAGCGGCTCCATCCACCCCACCGCCTACCAGCTGTGGGAGACCTGGGACCACCGCAAGGGCGACACGGCCCGCTCGATGCTCTACATGGACCTCCGCTACGCGGGCGACTCGGGCAGCATGGGCGACGAGCCGAACCTGGTCCTCACCGACGACCTCAACCTGATGGACTGCGACAGCACGAATTACCAGAGCCTGGTCTACTTCGGCATCCTGTCGACGCTCGTGGCGTGGAGCAACGCCGACCCGCCCGACGCCGACGAGATCCGCCGCAACGAGCAGGTGTGGTGCCAGCAGGAGAACCGCAACCCCTTCGTCGACCACCCGGAGTGGGTCAGCTGCCTGTTCCTCGACGAGTGCGGGCTGCAGTTCGCCGGCATCACCGGCGCCACCGACCTCGACCCGTGCGCGGTGACCGGGGTCCAGGTCACCTGGAACACCCCCTCCGACTGGGACGACGGCTGCACCTCGTCGTGCAACCGCGGCTTCAAGGTCTACCGCAGCGGCAGCCAGGTCACCACCGGCGGCTGCGCGGGCACCCTCGCCGAGGCCGCGGTGTCGTGCGTCGACTCCAGCGGCGCGACCGGGGTCACCTACGACTACTCGGTCCAGGCCGTCAACCACGTCGGCACGACGGCCGACGGCGGGGTCGTGCTGGACGCCGCCGACCGCACCCAGGACGGGACCCCGCCGCTGATCACGGCCGGGCCGACCGCGGCGCAGACCCAGACCGCCTTCACCGCCAACTGGACCACCGACGAGCCCTCCACCTCCTACCTCGAGTGGGGCATCGTCCCGGGCGTCCGCCCCTACAACACCTCGAGCAGCGCCGTCGTCGCCAACCACGCCCTCACCGCGACCGGCCTCTCGCCGTCGACCCAGTACTACTACCGGGTGTGCTCGACCGACCCCTGCGGCAACGGGCCGCGCTGCTCGGACGAGGCGAGCGTGGCCACCGCCGGCGCCACGGTGGTGTTCGTCAACGAGCTCCACTACGACAACGTCTCCACCGACGCCAACGAGGGGTTCGAGATCGCGGCCACGGCCGGCACCGACCTCGCGGGCTGGTCGGTGACCTTCTACAACGGCTACAACGGCACGGTGTCCACGGTCGCCAACCCCAACCCCGCCCCCCTGAGCGGCGTGATCGCCGACGCCGGCGGCGGGCTGGGCTTCGCCTGGTTCCCGGTCGCGGGGGTGGAGAACGGCCCGACCGACGGCTTCGTCCTGGTCGACGACAGCGGCACGGTGGTCCAGTTCCTGTGCTACGAGGGCACCTTCACCGCCGTCGCGGGCCCGGCCAACGGCCTCACCTGCACCGACATCGGCGTCAGCGAGTCGAACGACACCACGCCGACTGACGCCTCGCTCCAGCTCACCGGCGGTCCCGGCTGCGCCTACGAGGACTTCACCTGGACCGGGCCGGTGACCGCAAGCCACGGCGCCGTCAACGCCGGCCAGACCGTCCAGTGCCTGGTGCAGAACCTGTTCGCCGACGGCTTCGAGTCCGGCACGACCGGCGCCTGGTCGGCGACCTCGCCGTGAGCGCCGCGCTGCTCCCGGGGCCGTAGCGCCCCGAGGCCGAGATGGGCGGAGGGCCGGGGTTCACCCGGCCCTCGCCGTGTCGGCCGGCCCCCGTCACCGCCCGGCCCCGGGACCGTGAGCCGCGAAACTCGAGCCCCCCACCCCAGACGCAGGAAGACCGCGGCAGGGTTGCCGGCCCTGCCGCGGTCGAGGGGTCAGTCGACGGCTGCCGTCGGGTCAGGGCGAGGTGGCGTCCCACGCCCCCGTGGTGGCGTCGTCGAAGCTGTCGCCGAAGAGGCAGGAGGAGCCGTTCTCGTCGCAGACCGTGACCTGGACCGAGAAGGTCTGCAGGACCGCGTTCGCCGGGTTCGAGAGGTCGAGGGTGAAGGTCTCGGCGCTCTCGGGCGCGCCGTCGCGGAGGGTGGTGAGGAGGACCCGGCCCGCGGTCGCGCCAGCCGGGATGGTGGCGGCGCCGCTCGCGGCGACGAAGTCCGTCCCGGCGGTGGCCGTGCCGGCCACGGTCTGGTAGTCGGCGCCGGTCGCGAGGCCGCTGACCGGGTCGAGCGCGAGCCACACCACCGCGGTCATGCCCTCGATGACCTCGCCGGCCTGCACCTGGGCAGAGAGGTCGGGCATGGGGTCGTCGTCGAGGATCGTGCCGGTGGCCTGGCCGTCGCCGATCACGGCACCGCCGGTGGGGTTGGAGAGCTGGACCGTGAAGGTCTCGTCGAGCTCGTCGAGGAGGTCGCCGATGACCGGGACCGAGGCGGTCTCGGTGGTGTCGCCGACGACGAAGGTCAGGGTCCCGCCCGCGGTCGTGAAGTCCGCCCCCGCGATGGCCGTGCCGTCCGCGACCGTGGCCCAGTCGACCGTCACCGTGCCGGCCGGGGAGCCGGACAGGGTGACCTCGAGGTCGAGGTTGACCGTGCCGGCGTCGCCCTCGGTGACCGCCGCGTTGCCGATGGACAGGGTCGGCGTCGCGGCGTCGTCGTTGAGGATGGTGCCGAGGCCCTGGCCGTCGACCACGGTTGCACCGCCCACGTTGGCGAGGTTGAGGTAGAAGGTCTCGTCGCCCTCGATCGAGGTGTCGCCGTTGACCGTGACCTCGACCGTGGTGCTGGTCCCGCCCTGGGCGATGGAGAAGCCGGTCGAAGGCAGGGCGACGTAGTCGCTGCCGGCCGTGGCCGTGCCGTCGGCGGTGGCGGCGTCGAAGGTCACGCCGCCGGCGCCGGCCGGCGCGTCCAGGCTGACGGTGAAGGTGAAGGTGGTGGTACCGGAGTTGCCCTCGGAGGCGGAGACGTCGTCGACCGAGAGGTTGGGCTGGGTCGCGCCGACGACGGTGTCCTCCCAGCTGGTGCCGACCCGGATCCCGTCGACGACGGCGGTCGGTCCGCCGCTGCCCTGGCGGATGGCGATCGAGGACATGTTCACCGCGGAGGGGGTCATCGTGCCGGTCGCCAGCGGCGTCCCGGGC
>CAYTJW010000026.1:0-19621 GCA_964438135.1 uncultured Thermoanaerobaculia bacterium | reverse complement strand
CGACGCCGCTCTGGCCTCGGCCTCCGCGCCCGGCTGCGCGCCGCCGCGGCCGAGCCGGCGCCGCTGCTGCTGGCCGCGCTGGTGGTCGGCCTGGTCCTGCTGCAGCTGGTCGGGTCGGTGGCGGGCACGGTCGACACCAGGACGTCGCGGCCGCCGTTCGACCTGCACGACGACCTCCAGGCCTACCTGGTCTTCCCGGTCAAGCTGCTCGAGCTCGGCTCGCTCGGCCCGGAGCCCTTCGAGGCCCGCCGCATGGTCAGCCTGGGCGGTCAGTCCGCCCTCCAGACCCTGGTGGCCGTCGCCCTGCCGCTGCGCGCCCTGCACCTGCTCGACGCCGGGGTGGCGATGGTGATCCTGGTCGGCCTGGTCGCCGGCGCGGGGGTGCGACGACGGCTGCCGCTGTGGGCGACCGCCCTGACCCTGCTCGTGACCCTGACCCTGCCTCACCTCGAGATGCGCGGCAACACCGCCAGCGTCCTCACCGGCACGGTCCTGCTGCTGGCCTGGTTCCGGCTCCTCGGCGAGGCCGCCCTCGAGCCCGGCCCCCGCACCGCCGCCCTGGTGGCGCTCGCTGCCGCCGCCCTGGCCGCCGTCAAGTCGACCTTCGTCCCCGCCGCCGTCGGCCTGCTCGCGGTCAGCTCGGCCGCCCTGCTGGCACGGTCGACGGCGCGGCGCGCGGCGGCGCGCGAGGTCCTCCTGACGCTGCTGCTGATCGGGGCGCTGGTCCTGCCGTGGATGGTCTCCCTCTACGAGTCGTCCCACACCCTGCTCTACCCGACCCTCGGCCGCGGCTTCTACGGCGGCGTCTACACCGACGACTTCGCCTCGATCCCCGGCGACGTCCGGCCGCCGCCGGCGGCAGTGGTCGGCGCCATCGCCGAGCGGGCGGCCCAGCTCCTGCCCCTGGTGCTGCTCGTGCTCTTCCTCCGCGACCGCTCGCCGCGCGCGCCGGCGCTGGCCCTGGCCGCAGCCCTGGTGCTCGAGGTGGTCCTGCTCTTCACCATGGGGGACGCGGACCTGCGGCGCAGCCTGTCGCGCTACCTGTCCCCGGTGTCGTGGGCCGCCACGCTCGGCCTCCTGCTGGCCGCCTTCGACCCGGCCGAGCGCGGGCGCGGCGCGCGCACCGGCGCCGCGGCGGTGGCCGGGATCGCGGTCGGCCTGTTGCTGCTCTCCTCCCGGCCGGAGCTGACCCAGAGCCTCTACCGGCAGGTCATCCTCAACGCCGGCCAGGCGCTCGAGCGGACCGACCTGGTCGACCCCGCGACCCGCGCCGCCACCGCCGAGCTCGAGGCCGCCCTGCCGCGCGGCAGCACCGTCCTCGCCACCCTCACCTCCCCGTTCCTGCTCGACTTCGGCCGCCAGCGGGTGCTGGTCATGTCCCTGCCGGAGATGTCCAGCCTGCCGCCGGGCCTGCCCGGTGGCCGAGGCGGCGAGGCGGTGGCCTCCTACCTCCTCGACCACGGCGTCCGCTTCCTGGCCTACGGCGGCATGGCCAGCCAGGAGGACCTGCTCGGCCTGACCGAGGAGGCGGTCCTGACCCACTACTCCCGCTCGCGGATGCGCTGGGCGATCCTGATCTGCCACCAGCGCTACCGCGCCGCCGTGCTCGAGCTCGCCGCGACCCGCCAGCGCCTCTACGACGACGGCCGGGCGGTGCTGCTCGACCTGTCACGGCGGCTGCTCACCGTGGTCCCCGGGGAGCGGCCCGGAGACCTGGACGGCTTCCGCGACCGGTGGTGGACCGCGGGCGACGGCGTCATCCGCAACCTCGGCGGCGGGGGGAACGCCGCGTGGGTCCTGGTCGGCACGATGGGCTGGCACCCCTGGGCGCGCGAGCCGGAGCGCCTCGGCCTCGAGGTCTTCGCCGACGACCAGCGCCTGGTCCCGGCCGGGGCCGTGCCCGGGGGCTTGCTGTTCCGGGTCGAGCCGCCGCGGCCACGGGTCGACAGCGTCAGGCTCCGCTCGGTCACGGTCGACCGGGGGGCGGTCGGCGCGGTCCCGGCCTGGCCGCCGCTGGGCCTCGACGTCCGCGCGGTCGTGATCGGCGACTCCAGGGAGGCCGTCGTGGCCCCCACCCGGCGGCTGCTCCAACCGATCGCGGGCAAGCTGGAGCCGGAGCGGGTGTGGCGGCGCTCCGGCTTCTGGGGCGACTTCAACTGGACCAACGGCGCGGGCCACCTCGAGGGGCTCGCGTGGCCTGCGCCGCCAGGCTGCCGGCGGCTGGTCCTGTCGCTGTTCCCGGTCCACCCGTGGGGCGACGACCCGGCCCGGCTGGCGGTGCGCGTGCACGCCAACGGCATCGAGCTGCGCCAGCTCGCCGCCCCGCCGGGCGAGCTGGCCTTCGCCCTCTACGACGGCCTGACCGCCATCGAGGACCTGCTCATCCAGTCCAGCACCTTCGTGCCGCAGCAGCTCAACGGCGGCGCCGACTCCCGCACGCTGGGCCTCCCCATCCGCAGCCTGCGGCTGGAGTGAGGGCCGGGCAGTCGGGCAGGACCCGTCACGGCGCGGGCATGTGCAGCGTGACCTCGCCCGACGCCGGCACAGGCAGGACCCCCATCTCCACCGGCGGGCTCGGGCCCGACAGGAGCCACACGCGGTACAGCCCCACCGGGAGAGATGCCGTCGTCAGGTAGCCGCCCTCGTCGGTCCGCGGCCGTTGCCGGTTCACGGTTCAAGATCGAGTCGAGCCCCAGGAGCCCGCTGGGCAGGAAGCCCGCGGCAGGAGCGCTGAAGACCAGCATCGCACCCGACACCGGGCTCCCTTCCCCGTCGAGGAGCCGCAGCAGCACGGGGTGTGCCCGCGGCGCGAGACGGATGACGGTGGTCTCGTCGGCCGGCAGCGCTTGAGCCCACCCCAGGCTGTACCCAGCCGCCGCCGCGAGCACCACCGCGCCCGGCGTCGCGTCGAGCGTGAGCTCACCCCGTGCGTCGGTCTCGGTCCGCACCGCGAGGTCGCCGCCGGGACACGGTGAGGCGGTAGGGGGACACCTCGCCGACCCGCGCCAGGTCGAAAGACACCTCGAGCTCCGCCACCTCTCGCAGGACCGTGGTGCCAGCGTTCTGGACGACGGGTTCCGCACCGGTCACCAGCCGCCGGCGCACCGTCTCGTGCCCGGCTGCGCTCACCGACAGGTTCCACGTGCCAGGGGCGAACGGGCCCAGGGCAAAGGCGCCCGTGTCGTCCGTGGACACCGTCGTCACCCGCCCTTCGCGCAGGGCCCGAGCACACAGGTCCGCCGGCTCTTCGACTCCCGCCGCGCTTGACGTCTCCACCCTCACCTCGGCGAGCAGCGGTTCGCCAGTCGGCCCGGCTACCGTGCCGACAACGCCAACGCCGGCGCGCCAGGCAAAGGGCTCGAGCCGGCGCGTCTCTCCCGGCGCGAGCGCCATCGTCAGGGGAACGGGCGCAAAGCCAGCGCGGACCGCGACGAGACAGCCGCTCCCGGGCGGGAGAGCGACGCCGAGCGGAGCCTGCGGCAGGCGGATGGCCGTCACGGGCGTGGCCTCCACCTTCCACAGCAGGGTCAGCGGCACCCGGTCGGCCTCAGCCAGAACCACCTCGGCCCGCTGCGGTCCTGGCGCCGGCGCTTCCTCGCGCTGGGCCGCGGCCACGCCGAGTGCGCCAGCACACAGCAGGGCAACCGCTCTCCGCGCCACGACCTCGCCTTTCAGGTTCCAGCATACCTCGACCCGGTCAGTCGGGAGAGGCTGACCGGTGGCGCAGAGGCCGCGGCGCGCCGCCGCCGCCGACCGTGGCCGACCAGGCGGCGGTGGCACGGGGCTCGAGACCGCCGGCGAGGGCCGGTCTCTCGACCAGCAGCTTGCCGGCGCAGGTCCAGGCCGCGACCCGCGCCTCGTCGCCCGAGACGGCGACCTCGAGCGCGGGAGCATGGCGCCCCGGCCGCTGGTCGGCCGCCGCGGATGGTCTCGACCGCCACCCGACGCTGGAGCCGCTCGTCCACCCCGGGGCAGACCTCCCCCATGCCGCCCGGGCCGAGGAGGCGCTCGATGCGGATGGGACCGATGCGCTCCGGCACCTCCAGCCCTTTGCACCGCGAAACGCTGGGCGGGGCAGTGGAGCGGCAGGGCCGGAGCAGGGGCCGGGAGCCGTCGTGCGCTCGCGGCGGGGTCGGGCGGCGGACCCACTACTCGTAGTGCTTCCACTCCGGCCACAGCTCGGCGATCGAGACCTTGGCCCGGCGCACGACCCAGATCGGCATCTGGTCGCGCCACGGCATGCACAGGTCGCAGTCGTGGATGCCGGCCAGCTCGACCTCCTCGAACAACTCGGCCAGCGGCTCGGGGTCGTTGCCCAGCACCACCGCCACATCCACCGGATCCGCCGGCGGGCCCCACAGGTACCAGGTGTTGTGGGTGCAGTAGACCGGGCCGAGACCGCGCTCGCGCCCCAGCCAATCGAGGGCTCCGGCCTGGCCGTAGCTGGGGGCGAAGAAGAGCGCTCGCCGTCGCTCCTCGGGGGAGAGACGCCCCGCGGCGGCGGCGACGTCGTCCACCAGCTGCTCCCAGCCGAGCCGATCGGCGAACCACTGGGGGAGCGGGGTGCGCTTGCCGGCCCCCTGCTCGATCGGCGGCACCACTCCCAGGGCGCTCACCCACCGCGCCTGGCTGGCAGGTGGGAGGAGAGGCAGGCCGACCGGGGCGAGGACGATCCCCACGGCGAGGATCGAGATCGGCACGGCCGCCCGCAGCCACCGCCAGGCGGGCCGAGCCGCGATCCCCTCGAGCTGCGTTCCCCCGGCCGCCAGCAGCACGGGGTAGATGCCCGCGACCCGGTCGGGACGGCTCTTGCCCGCGATGACCGTGGCTGCAAGCAGGACCAGGCACATCACCCCCACGTGCCGCAGGTCGCGCCGGCGCAGCAACGCCACCAGCCCCGCCAGCCACACCGGCAGGGTGCCGGGGCTCATCATCAGGACCTGCAGGCCCAGCGCCTGCAGGGGCGGGGTGGGGACGTTCTTGTGGACGTCGGCATTGTGGTAGAGCTCGACGGACGGGAAGCCGTACGCCGCCTGCCAGATCAGGTTGGGCAGCAGCAGCAGGAGGGCGACGGCGAGGCCGGCCCAGAGCCAGCGTCCCCGCAGGTGGCGGCGGGCCGGGGTCAAGAGCAGGGCCGGCGCCAGGGCCAGCGCCAGCAGCACCGTGGTGTGCTTGTTCTGGAGCCCGATCCCCGCCACCAGGCCGAACGCCATCCACAGTCGGGGCTCCGAGCGCAGCTCGACCTCCGCCAGCACGAAGGCGAGGGTCAGCCAGATCAGGATCTCGAAGGGGTTCATCGAGAAGAACCCGAAGAACACCTGGTCGAGGGGCGCGGTCAGGAGTGACCCGCAGGCGAGGGCCTGGCCGAACGGACCGGCACCGAGGCGGCGGGCGAGCAGTCCGACGAGGAGGACGGTGAGAGCTCCGGCGAGGGCTGCCGGCAGGCGCAGCGCGATCAGGCCGTCGCCCAGGAGGAGCCGCGACAGGTGCAGCACGGCCGGGGCGAGGGGTGGGTGGTCGACGTAGCCCCAGTCCAGCCGCTCGGCGCAGGAGACGTAGTAGAGCTCGTCGATGAACGGCCCGTAGGGGCCGAGCAGGCCGGGCAGCAGGAAGAGCGCCAGGGCGGCCGCCGCGAAGGCGGTCGGGACGACCCACCTGGGAGGCGTTGCCATCACTCCTCCAGGGTGCGGGAGAAGAACGGGAGCATCACCTGCTCGACCCGCTCCCCCAGGTGGTCGACGTGACCGCCCTCGTGCTCGGTCAACTGGTGCGGGATACCCGCTTCCGCGAGCAGCCGGGAGAGCTCGCGGGTCCCCCGCGGGACCCACGCCAGGGGGTCGTTGCGGCCGATGTCGAGACCGATCCCGCGCAGGGCGCGGAGCGCCGGTTCATGGCGCGCGACCTTCTCCTCCAGGTGCCCGAGCCCGGCGCGGAAGAGCTCGACCCGCTCGGGGTCGACCTCGAGCCGGCCGTCGCGGCGCTGGAAGGGGTGGGCGACCCAGGGCGGACCCGCCTCCGGGTCGGGGGCGAACGCCGCCCCGTAGGCCAGGGCGAAGGCGCGGCGGTAGGCGAAGGCACCATCGGCGCGGAGGAGCTCCGCGGCCAGGCCGGCGAGCCGGTCCGGAGCCTCCTCCCGAGGCCAGCCGCGCATCCGCTCGGCGTCGATCAGCCACGCTTCCACGTAGGGGGGGGTCAACGTGCCCCGGTCCTCGAGCCCGCGCTCGTCGAACAGGGCCGGGCTGAGGGCGAACACCGCCCCGAACAGGTCGGGGTGGCGCATGGCCAGGCTGAGGGCGCCGAACCCCCCCATGGAGTCTCCGGCGATGCCCCGTCCGGCAGGATCGCGAGAGGTCCTGAAGCGCGCCTCGACGAACGGGACCACGTCGCGGGTCACGTGGTCCTGCCACTGCCCGGTCACCGGCGAGTTGACGTAGAACGAGCCGCCGAGGCGGTTGCGGCCGTTGACCACGACCACGATCATCTCCCGGATTGCGGCGCTCCCGCTGAGGCGGTGGAGCGCCTCCCCGAGGTGGAACCCGTCGAAGGTGCCGTCGACGTACTCGGTGACGTCGGTGGTGAAGCCGGGCAGGTAGTAGACCACGGGGTAGCTGCTCCCGCCATCGGGGTAGCTCGGCGGCAGGAACACCAGCGCCGGCTGCAGCTCCGGGTTCGGCAGCACGCTGCCGGCGAGGGAGGGGGCGGGGATCGAGACCCGCTCCGGCTCCCAGGGCGCTCGCGTCCCCCCACAGGCCGCGAGGGCCGCGAGCAGCGCGGTGGCGACCGACCGGAGCAGCGAGGGTCGAGTGGCGAGGCCCATATCTGCCAGGATACGCAGCCCGCGTCGCGGGGTTCGCGGCGCGGAGGGGGGAACGGCACCGCAGCGCTGTTCAGCCACACCAGAACCAGGTCCGAGGCTGGGGTGGCGTCTACGGGACCACCGTCGACCAGGCGACGGCACCTCCCGACTCGACGTCGTCGCCGAGCAGGGCGGCGGTGTCGTGGTGGAGCTGTCCCGCGAGGTGGATCGCACCTGAGGTGGTGAGGTCGACCACGGCCCCGTGGGGCAGGACCCGGCCGCGGTCGGCGTCGAAGAGGGCTGCGTCGACGTCGACCGCTCCGGCGGTGGTGTGGACGAAGCCGAGGCCGGTGCGGAGATCCCGTCGTGAAGCCCACGTCTCGGAATCCAGACCTCCTGCCCTACCCCGTGCAGGTTGTCGAGCCGGTTGCCTGGGGTTTCCTGGGGGTGCGGACCCGAACCTGTCCGGTGGCGGGAGGGCCGAGGAAGATGAGACGCCGCTGTCGGCGGACGTGGACCCGGCCGACCGGAGCAGGGATCGCCTGCTGGCGTGCATGGGGGTGCTCGACGACGCGGCGGCGGTCTTTCCAGCCGGGAGAGGCAGTGCCCGGGGTCGGGGTGCTGCTGGCCGTGCCGGCCCTGCTCGCGAGCGGGGTCCTGGACGCGGCGCGCGAGGTCTACGGCAGCCTCAGCCCGGCGTCCTGCGGGCTGCGGACGACGCTGGTCACGTCGCTGCTGATGGCGCTGCCGCGCGTCAAGCGGCCGGAGGCGCTCGAGGAACGCTCGCCGGAGGTCAAGACCCTGCGCAGCGAGCGGGCGAGGGCGGGGCTCGGGGACGTGGGCAGCCAGCCGGGCGAGGAGGTCGCGGGCGGTGGGCTCGACCCGTGGAAAGGCAGGTCCCTACTCCTCGGCGACCACGACCCGGTTGCGGCCGGCGGCCTTGGCCCGGTAGAGGGCGGCGTCCGCCCGTCGCAGGAGCGCCTCGAGGCTCTCCTCGGGGCCGCGCCATGCGGCCACGCCGATGCTCACGGCCAGCGCCACGTCGCCGCTCTCGCTTGCCACTCGCAGGGCCTCGACCGCAGCGCGCAGGCGCTCCGCCACCGACCTCGCCCGCTCCAGCTCGACCTCGTGCAGGACCACGGCGAACTCCTCGCCGCCCAAGCGCCCGACCACGTCGCCCGCCCGCAGCGTCGCGGCGCAGGTGTCCGCCACCGCGCGCAGGGCGGCGTCCCCCACCGCGTGGCCGAAGCGGTCGTTGACGGCCTTGAAGTGGTCGAGGTCGAGCATCAGCAGCGCCGTTGGACGCAGGCGGCGGCGCGCGCGGTTCAGCTCCTGCTCGGCCATGACGAAGAAGTGGCGTCGATTGTGAACGCCTGTGAGCGAGTCGCTGGTCGCGAGCCGCTCGAGCTCGGCGGTCCGCGCCTCGACCTCCCGCCGCAGCGAGTCCCGCTGGCGCTCGACCTGAGCCACCCGCAGCCGGTAGACCGCGACGACGAGCCCCGCGCCGGCCAGGACGCCGACGACCCGCACCCACCAGCGCCGCCAGAAGGGGGGCTCCACGTCGAAGCGGAGCCGGGCGACCCGTCGGGACAGGCGCCCGTCGCAGTTGGTGGAGCGAGCTTCGAGCTCGTAGGCGCCGCCCGGCAGGTTGGTGTAGGACACCGTGCGGTCGGTTCCAGCCGACTTGAAGCGGGCGTCGTAGCCGCTCAGCCTGACCTGGACGTCGACCCGTTCGGGGCAGGCGAGGTCGAGACCGGCGAAGGTGAAGGTCACGTCCCGCTGGGCGTAGCTCAGCCGCCGGCGGTCGTCGTCCGGCCAGCCCAGGGGCCGGTCGACGACCACGTCGCCGTAGGCGAACGAGGTGATGGCGACCGGGGGCTCGTAGGCCGAGTCGACCACCCGCTCGGGGTCCACCACGGCAACGCCGCTCGTCGTCCCGAAGTAGAGGCGCCCGGAGGCGCCGGCCCAGGCCTGGCCCTGGTTCAGCTCGCGGCTCGGCAGACCGTCGCCGGTGTCGAACGTGCGGAAGGCCCGCGTGCGGGGGTCGAAGCGGCAGAGGCCGTTGTTGGTCCCCAACCAGAGCGCACCGTCCCTGGCTTCGAGGATGGCGCACACGAGGTCATCGGGCAGCCCGTCGCGGCGGGTCACCGCCTCGAACCTGCCCGAAGCTGGGTCCTGCCGAGCGAGGCCGGTCGCGGTCCCGACCCACAGGGCGCCGTCGGAGGCCTGGAACAGCTCCAGGATCTCGGCGCTCCGCAGTCCCAGCGTGGTCGCCGAGTAGACGGTCGCCGCCCCCAGCCCCGGCTCGACGCGGAAGAGGCCGTCGCCGGTCCCCACCCAGAGAGCGCCGTCGGCGCTCACCAGCACTTCGGCCGGGAGGCGCTCGCCCAGCTCGAGCCCGCGCACCGAGGTCGGGTCGAGCCGGGTCTCCCGACCCGAGGCGGGATCGAGGCGGACCAGGCCCTCGGTGAGGCCCGCGACCCACAGCGAGCCGTCCGCGGCCCTCGCCGCGCTGCTCACCATGCGGGTGGTGCCGAGCCGCTCGCAGCTGCCCCGCTCGGGGTCGAGCCGGACCAGGCCGAAGGGGTAGCCTCCGACCAGCACTCGCCCTCCCTCGTCGCGATCGAGGAAGAACACGTTGCGCAGGGTCTCCCGGCGGCCGTCGCAGACGACCTCGCGGAAGGAGAGGCGGGTTCGGCGCACCGGGTCGAGCCGGTCGAGCCCGTCCATGAGGCCGACCCACACGACCCCACCGGGCTCTTCCAGCACCGACAGCGCCACCCGTCCGGAGAGGCCGAAGCTCTCCCGCGGGTCGTGGTCGAACCTGGCGATCTTGGTGCGGCGGACGCGGAGCAGGCCGGCGTCGAGGGAGCCCACCCAGACCACCCCGGCGCGGTCGCAGTGCACCGAGAAGAAGTGGCTCGACGGGACGTAGCCGTCCTCCCCGCCGTGGCTCGAGTAGACCCGGAAGGAGGAGCCGTCGGCCGGAACCCGGACCAGCCCGCCGTCGTAGGTGCAGACCCACAGATCGCCGGCGTCGTCGCGGGCCATCGAGGTGACCAGGCGACGGTGCGAGCGCAGCAGCCGGTTCAGCTCCGGGTCGAGGGGAGCGAAGCGGCCCTCCGCGCGGTTGAACCGGAACAGCCCGGAGGAGCAGAAGCCGACCAGCAGCTCCTCGCTCGAGCTCGCGACCAGCGAGGTCCAGAACAGGTGCTCGGCGTCGGCGCCGGTGGCCTTCAGCTCGGGCGGCAGCTCGAAGCGGGCGAGGCTGCCGCCGGCCGGGTCGAACCGGAGGAGGGTCGAGTCGCTGGTGCCGAGCCACAGCTCGCCGCCAGCGCCGTCGAGGATGGACGAGACCGCCAGCGCCCTCTCTCCCGGCAGGTCGACCCGCTCGCAGCGCCGAGTCGTCGGGTTGACCCTGAGGAGCCCGCTCCGGGTTCCGACCCACAGCCAGCCACGGCGGTCGACCGTCAGGGTCGCGACCGAGCCGACGTCCGGTCCCTCCGGGTCACTGGCGTCGAGCGGCACACGCTCGACATCGCCCGTCCGCGGGTCGACCCGGTCGAGGCCGCCCTTGGTCCCGACCCAGATGCCGCCGTCCGGGGTTTCCGCTACCGCCATCACCTCGTCGTTCGAGAGAGCGCGACCGGCCGCGCCGGCGGTCGAGAGCACGGTGATTCGCCGGCCGTCGTAGAGGTTGAGGCCCGCCTGCGTGCCGACCCACAGAAAGCCGCGGCGGTCCTCGAATGCGCAGAGCACGGAGCTCTGCGAGAGCCCGGCCTCGAGTGAGATCTGGTCGAAACGGACGTCCTCCTGAGCCGGACAGGGGATGGCGCCAACCAGCCCCAGCGCGAGCATGAGCGCGACCGACCGGCAGCCGCCGTGGGCGCGGCGGCCCGCGTCCGACCCCAAGGCCACGCTCTCCTTCGCCCGCCGTGCGGCCACACTCCTCCCCGATGAGAGCATCGTAGCCCATCGTGCGGACTCGAGAAAGCAGGCGATGCGCCCCGACGGCGGAGTTGACACGACGTCTCGTGACTGCACCACGGCGGCGCGAGGTCGGTCCGGGCCGAGCGCGAGGTCGGAGGCGTTCGCGCCACCCCGCCGGACCTCCCGTGGAGTGGGTCGGTGTCGGCCCCGGTGCTCGTCCTGCTCGCCTCCTACCTTGCGCAGGCGGGAGCGACGGTCTTCCTGGCCGTCGTGCTCCTTGCCTTCTTCCGGATGTACCGCCGCGACGACCCGCTGCGGTGGGCCTGGAGCTGGGTGGCGCACACCACGGACCGCGGCAGCGGGGCGCCTCCGTGCGCTGCACGGCGGCGGGACCTCCCGCACCGCGCCGGCACGGTGCGGGAGGGAGCGGAAGGGCAGTCCCCGCCCCTCAACGCACCCGCTTCGCCAGGACCGTGGTGGCGTCGCCGGTCGCGTTGTCCACCACGCTGGCATAGGCGATGACGCCGCGGTCCGAGGTCACGGTCGCGCGGCCGTCCACCACCCCGCCGAGCGCGGCGAAAGGGGCCTGCACCTGCTCCATGCTGCGCGGCAGCAGGGTCCGCACCACCGTACCCCGCCTCGTGCCGGCGGCCGAGTACAGCTCCACCGTCACGGTGCACGCCTCGGTCGAGGTGTTGACCAGGCCGAGGTTGGTGCGGAAGGCGGCGCTCTCCTCGAGCCCCACCAGCTCCCCCCGGTCGCTCCCCGACACGCGGTGGTCGGCCACCGCGAGGCCCGGCAGGTCCTGACCGTAGGTGCCGACGCCGCCCGCGTTGTAGGTGCGACTCCAGCACCCCACGCCCTGAGCCGAGGCGACCGCCAGGGCGCCCTTGCGGTTGCTCTCGCCGTACACGGAGAGGACCACGTCGGGCAGGACCAGCTGGTCCTCCGCCCCCACCGCGAAAGCCTGCGACCCGGCCGGGGTGGGGTAGTTCGCCACCCCCTCGGCGAGCAGGTCGAGACCGCACACCGCGCCGTCGCCGCCGGCCCGGTTGACCAGGCTGAGGTCGGTCACCCACCGGGTGCCGGCCTGACCCGAGTTGTGGGCCGCCACCGGCACGATCACCTCGCCGCCCCCCTGCGCCGTCTGGGCGGCCAGGTAGGTGGGGTCGCCGGTCGTGTTGTCCACCAGCGAGGCGTAGACGGCCAGGATGGCGGCGGTCGCGCTCTCGGCCCTGACCTCGGCGTAGGCCCGGGCCGCCGGCGGGATGCCGACCACGTCGAACACCCGGCTCAGCTGGCGCCACGCCCCCGCGGCCAGGGTGAAGCGACTCTCGGCCAGGACCGACCCGCTCTCCGCGCGCAGGCGCACCAGCACCGCGGCCTCGGCATCCCCGGCGTTCACCACCCCGAGGTTGGAGCGGACCAGGCCTTCGTCCGGCGACAACGGCACGATCTGGCTCGAGGTCGCGGTCGGCAGGAGGGTGAGGTCCACCCCCGGAATCCCCTGGCCGAGGGTCCCGGCGGCGCCGCCCGGGGCGGCGGTGAAGGTGCGGCTGGTGACCACGGCCCGTTCCGGGTCGACCCCGTCCCAGGCGTAGAGCAGGGCCGCCGGCGGGGTGATCTCGGGGAACGAGCCGAGGACGTCGTCGAGCCGGACCACGCGGCCGCGGGGCACGGTCACCTCGAGCGGTTCGACCGCGGACGCGCGAACGGCCTCGTTGCCGGCGCGCAGGGTCAGGGTGGCGCTCGCAGCCTGGTCCTGGAACGCCCACACCGTGGTCCCCCAGTACGTACCCCCGCCGCCGGGGTTCGAGGCGGCGGCCGGGATCACCCCGTCGGCCGCGCCCGTCGGCCCACCGCCCGGCAGGCCGAGGGCGAACAGGTCGCAGGTGCCGCCGTTGCCGGAGAAGTAGACCATGCCGTCGGCGATCGCCACCTGGGTGGTGTCGTAGGCCTGCTCGCCGAGACCGAAACGGAAGAGCTGCTGGCCGGTGGCCTCGTCGAGGGCGTACATGTTGGTGTCGGAGAGGAGGTAGACCACGCCGTTGGCGAGGGACGGGCCGTACGCCTCGCCGAAGAACAGGTGACGCCACGCCTCCGCACCGGTGCCGGAGTCGAGGGCGTAGAGGTAGGGATCGGTCGGCACGTAGCAGCGGCCGGTCGCCTCGTTGCAGGCGACCCGCCCGGTGATCGCGGTGCCGGGGTCGAGCCGCCACACCTCCCGGCCGGTCTGCAGGTCGTAGGCGACCAGGGTGCCGTCCCCCTCGAACACGTCGTCGCGGTCGCAGTAGTTGACCAGCAGCCTGCCGCCGCAGATGGAGATCCTGGAGATCTCGTACAGCTCGAGGTCGGCGGGGCGCAAGAAGCTCGCTGCCAGCTGTCGGGTGGCGGCGTCGAAGGCCAGCGCCCGGTCCCGTTCCCAGTACTCCTCCTCGACCACGGCAACCACGTAGATGCGGCCGCCGTGGAGCAGGACGTGGTCCCCCTTGAAGCCCATGCCGTCGGTCGCCGGACCCATGTACCAGGCCACCTCGCCGGTTTCGAGGTCGAGGGCGAACAGCCGCCCTTCCCCCGGCGCGAACGGCTCCTCCACCAGGTAGACCAGCCCGCGCTCCTCGTCGACCGTGACCACCGCGGTGTCGTCGTAGCCGAGGTCGAAGCCGAGCGGCGCCTGCCAGAGCTCGGCGCCGGTCGCCCCGTCCACCGCGTACAGCTCGGTCGGGAAGCTCCCCTCGAGGTAGAGCACGGTGCCGTCGGCCGACGCCACCGGCGGCGGCGCCCAGCCCGACATCGTGCCCCCGAACTGCCAGCGCAGCACCCCGGTCGCGGCATCGTACGCTGACAGCGGACCGCCCGCCTGGGAGGTGTAGAGGGTCCCGGACCTGATCGCCGGCGACCGGGAGATGACCGAGAACCAGCCGTCGTCGCAGCCGACCCCCCAGCGGCGCTCGAGCCCGGCGACGGTGCCGGGG
Organism: uncultured Thermoanaerobaculia bacterium; assembly: GCA_964438135.1. Taxonomy (GTDB): domain Bacteria; phylum Acidobacteriota; class Thermoanaerobaculia; order Thermoanaerobaculales; family Sulfomarinibacteraceae; genus CAYTJW01. Next base: position 5,920 of record CAYTJW010000026.1, on the reverse strand, counting down.
CCGAGACGGCTCTCGGACGGGTTGCGGCCCGAGTAGACCGCGTCGGCGCCGAAGTGGAGCCAGTCGCCGGCGGCGGCCGGCATCCCTGACCCGAGGGCCGCGAGGGCAACGGTGAGCAAGACGACGTGGGTGCGCATGGTAGCCTCCGTGGGGCCGGGCTCCTCCCGGTCTGCGCTCGACGTCCTGAGCAACCCCGGTGCCAGCGCCACGCCCACCGCGGCGACTCCGCCCCGAGCTCGCCATACCCCGGGTGGTATGGGGAATCCCCAGCGGGTATGGCCCCGAGGTCGTTGCGCTGTCGCCAGGGCGTTGCTGCAGCGCAGTTTGAGCTGGGTGATGGGGGGCTGTCACCCCAGACGGAGTCAACGGTGACGGGGAAGCGATGCTGGAACGGAGCCGGCGCGGCTGATTCCACCCCGGGGGCAGCGACAGCGGCGGGTGGCAGGGGCAGGGGCAGGGAGCAGCGACGGCGGCGGCGGCAGCGGCAGCGAGCAGCGGTGGGGCTCAACCGTGGCGGACGCCCCGATCCAACCAGCTCATCGCTCTCTCCACCGCCCTCGAGGCCTCAGGGATCGCCCTCACCCTCGCCCGCAGAGTCCCGGCCCCGTTCGCGAGCCTTGCCGACCAGGTGGTCAGATCCGCGAGCTCGGTCGCGGCCAACCTGGCGGAAGGGCACGGCCGGTCCGGTCGAGATCGGCTCCACCACTGGCGGATCGCCCATGCCTCGGCCAGAGAGGTCGACACCCACCTCCGGCTGCTGGCCGGGGCGGGAGCGGTCGACGTCGGGCGCGCCCGATCGGCCCTCGACCTCTTCGACCAGGTGCGCGCCACGACGTGGCGGCTGCCGCATCCGCGGGGGTGAGCGCCCACCCCACGAACGCGGCCCCGACGACCCCGCCCCTGACGCCGTCGCTGCCCCGGCACTGCCGCGACGACCCCCTCCTCGGGGAGGTCGCCCACGGCGTCCCCTCCCCCCTCTGCCTCGCGCCGACCTTCCACCACGACGACCCCGAGACCACCGTCCCTCGGTCCGCAGTGCCTCGCCACCCGCCCGCAGCCTCCCCACGACCCCATGCCAGCTGCCGTGGCTCACCCACAGCGCAACGGCCTCGGCCCCTCGCGACGGTCCCTCGGCTCGTCACCCCATTGCTATACTCCAGCCCCTTCGGAGCGGGCCATGACGAGCGGATGGACCTCGATCGGCACCCGACCCGCTGCTCTGGCGGGGCTGGTCCTGGTCCTGCTCGTGGCGGCGGTCGCCGCCCAGGAGATCACCGTCGCCGAGCTGGAGGCCCGCCTGGAGTCGGCCACCGGCGCCGAGCGGCTCGAGCTCCTCAACAGCCTCGCCTACCGCGCCAGCTTTCGCTCGGTGGAGACCGGCCGGCGCTACGGCCAGGAGGCGCTGGCCCTGGCCCGCGCGCTGGGCGACCGCAAGGGGGAGGGGGAGGCGCTGCGCAACCTGGCGGTGGCGGACAGCGTCGCGGGCGACCACCGCGACTCCATCGCCCGCGCCGGGGAGGCGCTGGCGATCTTCGAGGAGCTCGGCGAGAAGCGCCTCGCCGCCGCCTCCCTGAACGTCATCGGGGTCGGGCACCGGATGCTCGACGAGTTTGACCAGGCCCTCGCCTTCTACGAGAGCAGCCTGGCCCTCGACCGGGAGACCGGCAACCGTGCGGGGGTGGCCCGCACCCTCTCCAACGTCGGCAATGTCCACAACGACCGGGGCGACTTCGGACGCGCCCTGGAGGTCCACCGGGAGGCGCTGGCGATCAAGCAGGAGCTCGGCGACCCGGGGGAGATCTCCGGCTCCCTCAACAACGTCGGGATCGCGCTCTACCGTCTCGGGGACTACGAAGGCGCTCTCGAGAGCTTCCTGGAGTCGCTGCGACTCGACGAGGGCACGGAGGACCTGGGTGGCGTGGCCGCCAGCGCCGCCAACATCGGCAACATCTTCAAGCACCTGGGGCAGCTCGACCGCGCCAAGGAGTACTACCAGCGCGCGCTCGACGCCCACACCCGGGTCGGCAGCCTCGACGGCATCGCCGGCGCGCACCTCAACCTGGGCAACGTCTGCCAGCTCGCGGAGCAGCTCGACGAGGCGGCGAGCCACTACCGACAGACGCTCGAGCTCGCCCGCGAGCTCGGCAGCCCCGGCCTCGAGGCCGCCGCCCTCGACAACCTGGGCACGGTCGAGCGCCACCGCGGCGCCCCGGCCCGGGCACTGCCGCTCCACCGCCAGGCGCTGGCGCTGCGGGAGCGGGTCGGGGTGCAACAGGAGGTCGCCGTCTCGAGCCAGAACATCGGCCTGGCCCTGCTCGACCTCGGCAAGCCGGACGAGGCCCGTCCGCCCCTCGAGCGCGCCCTCGCCCTGGCCCGGGAGTGCGGCTCGGCATCGGTCGTGAAGGAAGTGCTGTCCGACCTCGCCGACGTCCACGAGGCGCGAGGCGACTTCGCGGCGGCGCTCGGCTACGCCCGCCAGGCGGCCCAGGCGCGCGAGGCCTACCTCAACGAGCGTTCCAACGACCGCGTCGCCGAGCTCGAAGCGCGCTACCAGGTGGAGGCCAGGACGCGGGAGAACGACCTCCTCGCCAAGGAGAACGAGATCCGCCGGCTGGAGGCGAGCCGGGCCCGGCTGCGCGCCAACCTGATCCTCGTGGTGCTGGCGGCCGTGCTGGTCGCGGTGGTAGCGCTCCTGCGGCGCTATCGCGACCTGCTCCGCTTCTGGAAGCGCAAGAGCCTGGTGGGCCACTACCGGATCGTCGGCACCCTCGCCGAGGGGGGCATGGGGGTGGTGTACCGAGCCGAGAGCCTGGTCGAGCGGTCGCGGCCCTTCGCCCTCAAGCTGATCCGGGACGAGCACGCCGCGGACCCCGCGGTACGCCGGCGTTTCCTCCACGAGGCGGCGGTGGTGGACCAGCTCGACCACCCCCACATCGTCCGCATCCACGAGCGGGGCGAGGACTCGGGGAGGCTCTACATCGCCATGGAGCTGCTGGAGGGGCCGTCCCTGGCGGACCTCATCCGGCGCGGCGAGCGGCTCGCGATCCCCGCCTGCGTCCACGTCATGCGCCAGCTGGCCGAGGTCATGGCTGCGATCCACGCCAAGGGGGTGTTGCACCGCGACCTCAAGCCGGCCAACGTGATCCTGGTGGAGCACGAGGGCGACCCTCTGTTCGTCAAGCTGCTCGACTTCGGGCTCGCCCGCTCCCAGTCCCTCACCCGGTTGACCGAGACCGGCACCATCCTCGGCACCCTCGCCTACCTGCCGCCGGAGCAGATCACCGAGCAGAGCTTCACCGAGGCCAGCGACGTCCACGCTCTCGGCGTGGTCTTCTACGAGCTGCTGACCTTCACTCCCGCCTTCCCCGGAGACACCCCGGTGGAGGTGATCAAGCAGATCCTGCGCGGCGCCGTGGTCCCGCCGCGGCAGCTGCGACCCGACCTCGCGGAGGAGCTCGAACGGGTGGTGCTCGCCATGATCGCCACCGACCCCGCAGCTCGTCCGCGGGACGCGGAGCTGGTCGACCGGCTGCAGACGCTCGACGCGACACCCGCCTGATCCGAAGGCAGCGGCGCGATCGCCGTCACGACCCCGCTACCGCCCCGGGTGCACCTCGTACTTGTGCAGGGCGGAGACGAAGCGGGCGTAGTCGGAAGGGTCGACGTGAAGCGCCTCGGCCAGTCGGCGGAGGCTTCCCCCCTGGGCGGCGAAGACACGCCGGAGCAGGCCGCGCAGCTGCTCCCGGTTGAGGTCACGGTCGAGGAAGGCCCGCCAGGCGGAGTCCCAGAAGCAGACGCCCGAGCGGAGGGCCGCCTCGACCTCCGCGACCCGGCCCCCCTCCCCCTCGGCGCCGACCTCGGGTCCGGCCAGGAGCAGCTCGGCGACCTCCCCCCCGACCTCAGGTCCAGCTCGCTGGATCCCGACCCGTTTCAGGACCTGGATCAGCTCGCGGACGTTGCCGGGCCAGCGATGGCGAGCGAGGGCCTCGAAGAAGCCCGGGCCGGGCCGCGTTCCCCGCAGCAGGTGGAGGTGGTGGTCGACCAGGTCGCGCAGGTCCTCGGGCCGCTCGCGAAGCGGCGGAATCTCGATCGGCAGCACGTCGAGCCGGTAGTAGAGGTCGGACCGGAAGCGACCGGCCCGCACCTCCGCCGCCAGGTCGCGGTTGGACGCGGCGAGCAGCCGCACATCGGCCTCCCGTTCGCGCGCCTCCCCGATCGGCCGGTAGCGACGGGTCTCGACGAAGGCCAGGAGCTTGGCCTGAACCGAGGTCGGGATCTCCGACACCTCGTCGAGCATCAGGGTCCCACCCTCCGCCTCCTGGACCAGCCCGGGTCGCCCCTCGCCGGCGCCGGTGAAGGCGCCGCGGCGATGGCCGAACATCTCGCTCTCGAACAGGCTCTCCGGAATCGACGGGCAGTGCGCGACGACCAGCCGGCCGCGCCGCCCGGAGGCACGGTGGATCAGCTCGGCGAGGTGGTTCTTCCCGACCCCGGTCTCGCCCAGCAGCAGCACCGGCTCGTCCTCGATGGCGAAGCGCAGCAGCAGCTCCCGCACCCGCCGCATGGCCGGGCTCGAGCCGGCCACTCCGCCCGGGTCGACGCTCTCGGCGCGGATGCCGGCGATCGCCTCGCCGAGCAGGCTGCCGAGGGTGCGGAACACCTCCTGGTCTGCGGGGGAGAAGCCCTCGCGGCTGCCGCTGTCCAGGTAGAGGTAGAAGTCGCGCTCGATCGGGAGTATGAGCAGGCTGCGCAGGAACAGCGTCCGCGCCGAGTGCGGCAGGTCGACTCCGGCGGCCGTCACCACCACGTCCTCGCCCGCAACCTCGCTCCGTCCGGCGAGGGTGGTCCGGATCACGCTCTTGGGGAAGCCGTCCGCCTCCTCCACCGTCCGCCCGGAGACGGGGCGACCCCGGTGCCAGAGGATCTGCCCGCGGCGGTCGTAGACCATCGCCAGGGAAACCTCCTGCCGCCGGAGGACCTCCCACAGCTTGGACTTGATCGCCTCGATCACCTTCACCCCGTCGCCAGAGACCCTGCCATTCTACCCGCAGCGGCTCGGCGCCGCGGCGATGACCCGGGGAGTGTGCGCGCTACCGCCCGGGGTAGCGCACGTCGCTCCGCACCCGCTCGACGCCCATGCCCGTGCCTGGACGCCTGGCACGCGACCGGCAAGAGGCGCCGCTCGTGAGCTCCCGCGAGCGTCGAGTCCCGTCCGGTGCCCGGACCTCGGCGGTCGCCCGCCGGTCTCGGGGAGGCGCGAGAGCATCGTGACCAGGGCAACCGCTGCGCCACGTCGCCGCGGGGAGAAGAGCACAGACGTCGGCGTCATCCGCCGCGGCCGGCGCCACCGCGAGCAGGCAGCGCAGGGCCCGCTGCAGGTTCACACCACGCCTCCCCGGCGCGTTTGACCCCGGCACCGGCTGCCGTCGAGGCTGCGAGCGCGGTAGCATGGCGCCCCGGCCGCTGGTCGGCCGCCGCGAGGAGGACCGCGCCATGGTCGAGTCGACACCGTCCCCGAACCCGGCCGGGTGGCCGCGCGCCATGGCCCTGGCGCTCTGCCTCGGCGCCGCCGCCGCGGCCCCGGGCGAGGCCCCGCCGACCGTACCGGGGGTGGTGGTGGAGGCGGTCGCGGCCGGGTCGACGGCGGAGCAGGCCGGCCTCCGGGTGAGCGACCGGCTGCTGGGCTGGAAGGTCTCGGGCGCGCTCCCCGGCGGCCTGGTCTCGGTCGTCGACTGGGTCGCCCTGGAGTCGGAGCGCGCCCCGCGTGCCACGGTACGGCTCACCGTCGAGCGCGACGCCGAGCAGCTGACCGTCGCCCTGCCCCGCGGGCGGTGGGGGGTGACCGTCAGCCCCGCCTTCACCTCGGCCGCCAGCGAACGCTACCGGGCCGGCCGCGCGGCGGTCGCCGCGGGCGACCTGG